>JAJZHP010000049.1 GCA_021804355.1 Pseudomonadota bacterium
TACCACCATTCGTTAAGGCGCAAGTATGGAAAACATGAGAACACACACGCAAGGCCAAAGCAAAGTCAAAATCCAAACCGTCCGCTTGACCCCCTCTTGGCGCAATGCTGGTATCGCCTAAGAAGGGAAATGCGCGGATAGGTGTTCATGGGCAAGTCAGATGGAGCTGTGCAGGTAATTTAATGCAAGCTGTGAATACGTTACTATAGTCAGTTCGTCCAGAAAGGCATGAGGTGAGTTATGACAGCCCAGGCTGTAACATCCAGCGCGCATCATCAGGATGCACAACGAGAGCACGTCAAAGCCTTGCTGCGTCGTGAAAATGCCGTATTAGTCGCGCATTACTATACCGATGCTGCCTTGCAGTCCCTGGCTGAAGAGACGGGCGGCTGTGTCGCCGACTCTCTGGAGATGGCAAGGTTTGGGCGTGAACATGCAGCGACGACCCTGGTGGTGGCGGGTGTACGCTTTATGGGTGAAACAGCCAAGATTCTGAGTCCGGACAAAAGAGTGTTGATGCCTACCTTGGAAGCAACATGTTCATTGGATCTGGGCTGCCCTGCTGACCCGTTTACAGCATTTTGCGATCAGCACCCTGAGCGTACCGTGGTTGTCTATGCAAATACATCAGCCGCCGTTAAGGCGCGAGCTGACTGGGTGGTTACCTCCAGTATTGCGGTGGATGTGATCGAACATCTGGCAGCGCAGGGAGAGACCATTTTATGGGCACCTGATCGCTATCTGGGACATTATGTTCAGCAGCAGACCGGCGCTGATATGTTGCTTTGGGATGGAGCCTGTATCGTGCATGAAGAGTTCAAAGCCCAGGCCTTGCTCGATATGCGTCATGTCTATCCGGGGGCTGGTATTTTGGTGCACCCGGAATCACCCGCTGCCGTTATTGCTCTGGCTGATGCCGTCGGTTCGACTTCTCAATTGATAAGAGCGGCACAAAACCTGCCGCATCAGCAGTTTATAGTCGCTACGGACAAAGCCATTTTTTATAAGATGCGCCAAGCTGCACCCGGAAAAGAGTTTTTTGAAGCCCCAACGGCAGGTGCAGGAGCGACATGTAGAAGCTGTGCACATTGCCCGTGGATGGCGATGAACAGCCTGGAACTGATGGCACGTTCCCTGGAAAACGGGGATCAGGAAATTTGCGTTGAACCTGATTTGGTTATAGCCGCCTCTCGCCCCTTGCAACGCATGCTGGAGTTTGCTCGTCAGCACCGATAGTTTAGAACTGAGGCCAGAGCCCGCGCAAACGTTGTTCTTCAACCTCCGATGCAGCAAGATTGACCAAGTCCATGAGGGCATGGACCGAGTGCCCAAGGTATTCACATAGGACGGGTTGCAACTCGATCCATTCATGGTCTACATCGCTTTGCCCCAGGTTGTGATAGACCCCCGCGGCATGTTCAGCCACTTTTAGCATGGCCAGGAGTAACAGCGACTCCCTGGCCAGGTTACCTTCCTGCAGAGCCTGCGAGGATTGGTGATGCATCTGTATGGCTTCACATACACTATCGGGCAGTTTCCAGTAATGTGCGATCCAGGCGCCGACACTGGCATGCTGGGTTCCCAGACGACTTTCCTCAAGGCTGGCGGGATGCGCCGAGGTATAGCTCTCTACGAGGACAGCACTGTATTCTGGGAATTTTCGCAATAATAAGGGAATGCCACAGTTATGGAATAAACCGGTCAAGTAGGCAGGTTCATCTAAATTGAGTCTGAGGTGTCTGGATAAGGTGGCGCAAGCGATACCTGTATCCGTGCTGGATTGCCAGTAACTAGGAAACAAGGGGTGTGAGGTATTGCCCAGGGCTGCTCGTAAAAACATAGCATTGACGATATTGAGTACACTGGAGAGACCGAGAATGACCACAGCACGACGCAATGATTTGACACGATGGGGTAACCCGTAGAGGGGGGAGTTGACCGCGCGCAGTACACCGGCGCTTACGCCCTGGTCGGTGGCAATGACCGCAGCGACTTTGGTGATATCAGGATAGGCTTCTGAAATATCAGCCATCAATTGCGGGCGCGGCGGCAGTTGTATGCCTTTGATCAGGTTAGAGGCTTCGGTTAGATGCAATTCAGCCATGTGCCATCCCCACTTCCAGAGATTCTAGCCAGTCCAGAAACTGATTGATGTGGTTGCCACGAAATATTCGACCGTGTTGAGGACAGATCATAGTGATTTTTAGCTTGCGTACACGCCGTATCCATTGATTTTTAGCCTCATTAGAAGGCATCCAGCGTTGATGAAAAAATCTCATTTTGCTGATGTGTTCATCGAAGTCTTCCACAAACAGGGGAACATCAACAGATTCCAGTGCAGCTCCGATATCTCCAGAAAATAAAATGCCTGTGCTGGCATCAAAGACATGGATATTGCCGGATGAGTGCAAATAATGAGCTGGAATAAATTCAAGTTCAACCGGACCCAATTGCAGGCGGCCGCCACGATCCTCGATAGGATCAAAACTGATGTTGTTCATGCCAAAATGACGTATGAATCCCTCCCATAGCCAGGGAGCATGCAGCGTAGCCTGCGGCAAGACTTCATCCCAAAGTCCCAAGGATGAGATTACGTCGGGATCTTGATGTGACGCAAACAGGTGGGTGATCTGTGCCAAGGGGACATCACGCAATACGGCAGCGAGCATGGGAGCAAAGAGTTCGATGCCTCCCGGATCGAGTAACATGGCTTGATCATGAGTACGAATCATGTATTGATTGGTATCCAGCAATTTTTCTGGTTTACCCTCATCGCGGCCATAAACGATCCATTGGTGGCTGGGCGACTCATGTAAAACGATACTCTTCATGAAAATTCTCGTCCGGTATCAGGTTAGTGAAGGTCTTGGATCATGCGTTGCGAACGGACGACATGTGATTTGATGGCATCAGACTGTTTCTGTATGGTGTTGGCCATACTGACTAAGGTGGCCTGAAAACTTCCCGTTTGCGTGGCTTCCAGGCGAGAAGTGACGGAAATCACATTGGCGGCGCGCATAAACTGTTGAATATCATCCAGTTCACTGGATAATTGCTGCAGGCCTTTGCGATAACGGTCTTGTAAAACCCGGTCGCGACGTTCTCCGTGAAGCAAATTATGAAGGATAGGGTCATGGGCAGCGTTAGCATTGAGGGACAGGGTTGTACTCAGGCGTCGATAAAACTGGTCACTGCGCCAACTCATCACGGCCAGACGTGAGATATCCAGTGCGGTGATGTTGATGGTAGAGGCCATGCCTATGGTTTTGCTAGCCAGGTCATCAAAAAAATCAGAAATGACTTTTAAGCTGGCTGCTTGACTACCTGCGCGTAGTACAACAACACGTGCATTTTTTGCCGTGAGTGATAGTTTTCTTGCGATCAGACTGGCCCGGTGTAACTCAGTGGCTACGGTAGCGGCACAGACACTGGCGGCCGAGGGGCGAGTGGTGGTGTTTCTTGCCATACGAAAACACTCTGGTTTAAGGCTACAAACAGTATAGGTCGTCTATGATTAATTGCAGGTGGAGGAAAGAACATGCCGTGGTGGGTGTACATCATTGAATGTGAATCAGACCGATTGTATACCGGTATCAGCACGGACCCGCAACGTCGTTATGAGCAGCATTGCCAAGGTCGGGGGGCTCGTTTTACGCGCATGTATCCTCCCAGACAGTTGCTGGCGGCGGTGGCTTATGCCAACCGCGCTGAAGCCAGTCGCGAGGAATATCGCATCAAGGCATTGAGCCGTAGGCATAAACTTAGCTGGGTGATTGATCATCCTTGGGTGGAAAGCAGTTTTGCAAAGGGAGAGGTTTAATGTGGGGTGACTTGGGCAGGCTTGTGCTGGGAAGTAGTTTAGTGTTCTTGACGGCTTGCGGCACGGGAACAGCTACCCCCGGTTTGGGAGGGGGAATAACGCTGACGGTGCTGGCAGGAACCTTGACCGGCCCGGTGGGACATACGGATGCTACGGGTACGGCCGCGAGTTTTAATAATCCCCAGGGCGTTGTGGTAGATAACAATGGCAATATTTATATGGCGGATACCTTAAACGATACCCTGCGTCGAGTGAGCCTGATGGGGGTAGTGACCACCTGGGCAGGGACGACGGCTCAGCCGGGTAGTGCCAATGCCACCGGAACAGCCAGTAGTTTTAATGTTCCCCATGGTCTGGCCATAGATCAGGCCGGAAATATCTATGTTGCTGACACGGGTAATAACCTGGTGCGTGAAGTTTCCCCCATGGGAACGGTTACCACCTTGGCCGGGTCCGGCGTGATAGGTTCAAACAATGGTACGGGTACGGCAGCTTCCTTTAATGGTCCGCTGGGTGTAGCGGTTGACTATGCAGGTAATGTCTATGTGACCGATAGCTTGAATAATACGATCCGTAAAATCACACAACAGGGCGTAGTGACGACTTTGGCGGGCACTCCGGGGGTGACGGGAAGTGCCGACGGATCAGGTGCAGCAGCGGCCTTTAACGGACCTGAAGGCATAGCCGTGGATACCTCGGGCAATCTCTATGTGGCTGACACGGGCAATCATGCCCTGCGCAAGATAACCTCAGCCGGCACGGTTAGTACCCTGGCGGGTAGTATGCTGTTGCCAGGTACGCTGGACGGATCGACGAGCGTGGCTGAATTCAGCCAGCCTACAGCCGTGGCAGTCAATGTAGCTGGAGGGGTCTATGTGCTGGACAAGTCAGTGCATACCTTGCGTATGATCCAAGCAGGTACGGTTAGTACCTTGCTGAGTGATACCTCAGCCAATGCCGGAGTGCTCTGGATGGATATACCCTTGCCATTAGCGATTAGTCTGGATGTTCATCAGCAGCCGGTGATGGTGACCAATGATGCGGTGATTCAGGGTACGGGGTTTTAAAACGCCAGCTGTTGGTGACTAGGTGAGCCCCCAGATGCCGAAAGCATCCTGACGGGCTAATCCCTGTTCTTCTAACCACAGCAGATGAGCTAATAGTGAGAACTGGGCTACCGGATGAAGTTGCACAGGCACATCATCATAGACCCTTGGAGTTAGCCCTGCGACATCGCCTGGCAAGGTATGTAACATCTGCATAACTTTAAGCTCACGTTGCCGGCGGTGAGCGAGGGTCCACTCCAGTACGGGTGCAGCAGGTTCCAGGGGGTCACCATGTCCTGGCAGGATGCGATGAGCCTGCGTGTCTAGCAAGCGTTGCAGGGAAGCCATATAGTCTCCCATATGTCCGGAGGGAGGAATGATGACCACGGTGGAACCTGCGATAACATGATCTCCGGTCAACACGTCGCCGCGATCTTCTAGATAGTAGCTGAGATGATTGCCGACATGCCCAGGCGTTGCTATCACCCGCAGAGGGCCGCATTCTGTCGTTAATACCTCGCCATCGCTCAGGATACGGGTTATACGTGTGCAAGTATCCTGTCGTAGGAGGTCAGTAGGAGGGCAACCCAGCACAGGAACTGACAGCTGATCTTGCAACAGGGCTGCTGCAGGCGAGTGATCCCTATGTGTGTGGGTCAAAACAATGCACTCCAGGCTGGCGCCTAACTCAGCGAGCGCTTGCATGATTCTGGGGACCTGGTCGGGTAAATCAGGTCCAGGGTCCACCAGGGTCATACGTCGCTGCCCGATCAAATAACTCTGTGTACCCTGACCGGTCATGATGCCAGGATTATGAGCTGTCAGTCGATGTAAGCCTGGGCCCAAGGTGACTAGGTCGCTCATGGTTGAGGGTGCTGACGCTGTTGCCACAGATGCCAAGTGGCAGCACGCAGCCCACGTTTGATCGTGGTGTACGTGGGGCGATGTTTTTGCGCCATTTCCTCCGCAAACGATAAGGTTTGATGAAACAACTGCTCACTTGGGTAGATATGATCGACGACATGCATGCGCTGGCAGTCAAAGCCCCCCATAGCCTGTGCTGTTAAGCATAAAGTCCAGACAGCATGAGCATTGGGAAGTTGATTAATAATATCAAACATGGCAGGGGTAAAAGGCAGCTTAACCTTGACTTCGGAGAAACAAAAACGACCGCGATCTTCGCGCATAAACCTGAAGTCACAGGCTGCTGCCAGCAAGGCCCCGCCGGCATAGCAATTGCCTGTAATACAGGCGATGGTGGGAAGACTTAACGTGGATAAGCGTAAGAGCACATCTTCCAGTCGTGTCAGAAAGGCGGCGACATCAGCTTCATCGCGGGTCATCAGCCAGGGAAGGTCAATGCCATTACACCAGGTTTTAGGATGATTGCTATAGATGATTAGGCTGGCGTGTTCCCGGTCAGCTTCCATGCGGTCCATGCACTGCTGTAGCTCTAAGAGCACTTCATCATTGAGGGTATTATCCTCCTCAGGACTGCCCAGGCTGAGTATCCAAACGGGTCCCTGTCTTTTTAAATCCATAAACTTCATCAACCAGCCATCCTGTCAATAAACCCCACGTCTATGAGGTGCGTGCTGACATTCTGTCGGCCAAGGTTGGTTCTGTCAATTTTGATAGATGCTGATGCTGCCAGGTGATGATCTCAGGGCATGGTAGAATAGACGGGTTCTTGGAAGAGGTTCGACATGCTGATATTGTTATCTCCGGCCAAAAGTCTCGATTTCCAACGTGATATTAGGGACTGGCCTCTGCATTGGCCGCGTTGTCTAGAAGCATCATCTTATTTGATCAATCGATTACGGACTTATACGGTTCCTGAATTGGCGACCTTGATGCATCTCAGTGATAAGCTGGCTGCCTTAAATGTAGCTCGTTACGCCGAATGGCTACCGCAACCTGAGGGCGAGCAGGGGCGTGCGGCAGTCCTGGCCTTCGATGGCGATGTCTATGAGGGACTACAAGCCCATGCCTGGGATGAGGTGATTATGCAGCGAGCTGAGCAGCGCTTAAGGATACTCTCGGGCTTATATGGTTTACTGCGACCCTTGGATAGCATTATGCCTTATCGCCTGGAAATGGGAACGGCACTGCCTCATGCTGAGGGCCAGGACTTGTATACCTTCTGGAAGGATCGCTTGAGAGGGCTGATCAATGAAGACAGAGAGGCCGCCGGTGGCCTGGTGGTCAATCTGGCTTCACAAGAGTACTTCAAGGCCGTCGCAGGCGCCCTGCCTGCAGGTTCAGTCATTAGTCCGAAGTTCCTCGAACAGCGCGCTGGCAAAGTCGGGATAATCAGTTTTTACGCCAAAAAAGCGCGCGGATGGATGGCTGACTGGATACTCAGAGAAAATCTGGACCGCGCCACGGATCTGCAACATTTCAGTGTCGAGGGCTACCTTTACAATGAAAAGCATACTCGCCCTGGGTATCCGGCATTTGTGCGTGTTCACGACTGATTAACGACCAGGGCAGCTTCCAGTAAAGTGCGGGTATAGTCAGATTGCGGATTCTTGAAGATATGCTCTGCCGGGCCTTGCTCCATCACTTCCCCGCGACGAAGCACGAGGATATGGTGGCTAAGGGCGCGCACGACTTTCAGGTCATGGCTGATAAAAATCATGGCGAACTGATAGCGTTCCTGTAGTCGTCGTAATAACTCCACCATCTGTTTTTGCACTGTGCGGTCTAATGCTGAGGTAGGTTCATCGAGGACGATAAGGCGTGGTTTTAAGGCAAGAGCCCGTGCAATGGCGATACGTTGACGCTGGCCTCCTGAAAACTCATGGGGATAGCGATGCTGAACGGCGGGATCCATTTGAACGTCTTGAAGGGCATCGATGATGCGTTGCTGTCGTTCTTGTGGAGCTATGCCTTGTACATCGAGGCCCTCAGCCAGTATCTGACCTATGCTCATACGGGGACTCAAACTACCATAAGGGTCCTGGAAAACCATCTGAAAATGCTTGCGTTGAGGACGCAGGGCTTTAGGGGAAAGTTGTGCCAGATTCTGGCCCATAAAGATGATGTTGCCCTGGCTGGCGACTAGACGCATGATGGCAAGACCCAGCGTGGTTTTGCCCGAACCCGATTCACCGACTACTCCATAAGTTTCTCCCGCACCGAGTTGAAAACTCAGCGGTTTGACGGCATCGACATAACTACGTACACGCCGGAGAATGCCACTTCTGATAGGAAATGAAACAGAAAGTCGCTCAATGTTCAGGAGCATTTCCTGATGGGCTGGCGGTGCAGGTAATCCTTCCGGTTCGGCAGCAAGCAGTAGACGCGTATAGGGATGTCGGGGGGCTGCAAACAGTTCGCGTACAGGTTGATCTTCAACCGTGCAGCCGCTTTGCATGACGACGGCTCGGTCAGCATAATGATAGACCAGTCCTAAGTCGTGACTGATCAGGAGTACGGCAAGCTGGAGGTCCTTCTGCAAGCTACGGATTAATTCAAGAATCTGTTTTTGCAGGGTGACATCAAGAGCTGTTGTGGGCTCATCAGCGATCAGTAACTGTGGATCATTGGCTAAGGCCATGGCAATCATGGCGCGTTGTCGCTGACCTCCAGAAAGTTCATGCGGGTATCGTGTCAGTAAAGATGTTTCCAGTCCGACGCGATCCAGTAGGGTCAAAGCGCGTTTCTGAGCCTGTTTCTGGCTGCATCCACGGTGCAGGATCATGCCTTCGCAGATCTGTCGGCCTATGCTGTGTAAAGGATTAAAAGCCGTGAGTGGTTCCTGAAAAATCATGCCAATATGATGGCCACGTAACCCTCTCAGGCGTCTTTCAGGTGCATGCACCAGGTCTTCATTACCCCAAAGTATGCGTCCACCCAGTCGTGCCTGGGGAGGGAGCAGGCGGGTAATGGCGGCAGCAGTCAGCGACTTACCTGAGCCTGATTCACCCACCAGAGCCAGCATTTCACCCTGAGACAGCTGCAGGTTGACATCATGCAAAGGTTGGCTGCCATCCCGGAAGGTGAGGCTCAGATTTTCAATCGAGAGTAAGGCCGGTTGCATGCGTTACCTCGGCGTATGTCGTGGATCAAAGGCATCTCGGACAGCCTCGCCAATAAAGATAAGCAGGGTCAGAAGGGTGCCTAGGGAAAAGAAAGCCGTCAGTGCCAGCCAGGGAGCGTCCAGATTGGCTTTGCCCTGGCTGAGCAGTTCCCCCAGGGAAGGAGACCCCGGAGGTAGCCCAAAGCCCAGAAAATCAAGGGAATTTAAGGTTGCAATAGCGCCAGTAACCACAAAGGGCAAGTAGGTCATGGTGGATACCATCGCGTTGGGTAATAAATGCCTCAGAATAATACGTGTATCGGAAAGCCCCAAAGCACGAGCAGCCCGCACATATTCCATATTCCGGCCTCTCAGAAATTCAGCGCGTACCAAGTCGACGAGATGCATCCAGCTAAACAGTAACATGATACCGAGCAGCCACCAGAAGCTGGGGGCAAACATGCTGGAGATGATGATCAACAGGTACAACATGGGCAAGCCTGACCAGACCTCCATAAGGCGTTGGCCAGCCAGATCCACCCAGCCACCGTAGTATCCCATGACAGCTCCGGCAGCGATCCCAATCACGGAGCTGAGGGCACTCAGTATCAGGGCAAAAATGATCGAGAGGCGAAAGCCGTAGATCAGTCGAGCCAGAACATCACGTCCCTGATCATCGGTGCCCAGCCAATTGACACGGGAAGGGGGGGCGGGGGTCGGTACATCCAGGTCATAATTGATGCTCTGATCGCTAAAGCGCAACGGCGGCCAGATCATCCAGCCATGGCGAGCAATCAAGGTTTGTACATAAGGGTCGCGATAATCAGCGGTTGTCAGAAAACTTCCTCCCCAGCGGGTTTCTGGGTAGTCCTTCAGCATAGGGAACATCCAGTGACCTTCAAAATGGATCACCAGGGGCTTGTCATTGGCCAGAATGTTGGCGCATAGACTGAAACCAAAAAGAGTCAGAAATAGCCACAAGGACCACCATCCACGGCGGTGCTGGCGAAAGATATCTAGCCGACGCTGGGCAAGAGGGGATAAGGTCATGACCTACGCTCAAAATCGATGCGGGGATCCACCAGGGTATACGTCAGATCACTCAGGATCTTGAGGACTAAGCCCAGCAGGGTAAATATATACAACATACCAAAAATAACGGGATAGTCGCGGTTGACGGCAGATTCAAAGCTGAGCAAACCCATGCCATCAAGATTGAAAATGACCTCGATGAGCAAGGAGCTAGTGAAGAAAACACCCAACAGCGTACCCGGTAGACCTGCGATGACAATGATCATGGCATTGCGAAAGACATGTCCGTACAGAATCTGGTGCTCACCCAGTCCTTTGGAACGAGCCGTCATGACGTATTGTTTATTGATTTCATCAAGAAAACTATTTTTAGTCAGCATGGTCAGGCCGGCAAAACCACCGATGACCATGCAAAATACAGGCAGGATAAGGTGATGCAGATAATCGAGGAGTTTATGCCAGGGACTTAGGTGTGAGAAATTGGCGGAGACCAGCCCCTGCATAGGAAACCACTGCAGGTAACTGCCACCGGCAAATAATACGATAAGGATGATGGCAAACAAAAAACCGGGTATGGCGTTGCCTATGATGATCAGGGTACTGCTCCAGGTATCAAAACGCGCGCCATGACGTACGGCTTTAGCGATACCTAAGGGAATGGAGACCAGATAGATGATCAAGGTGCTCCAAAGACCGAGTGAAATGGAAACCGGCATTTTTTGCAGAATCAGCGAAATCACGGACTGATCTTTGTAAAAGCTCTGGCCAAAATTGAAATGCAGGTAGTGATTGACCATGAGTTCAAAACGTTGGCTGGCAGGTTGATCAAAGCCATATTGTTTCTTGATCTGGGCCACCAGGTCAGGGCTGAGGCCTTGTGCGCCCCGGTAAAGTGCATCGGATTGTAGCCGGCTGGTGCTGGCTGCGCTGACTTCGGCACCGCCTCCGGTAAGTCGGCCGCCTTGTCCGCCCTGGCCTTGTAACCTGGCCAGGGTCTGTTCGACGGGGCCACCGGGGGCTGCCTGTATGATCAAAAAATTGATGAGCATGATGCCAAACAACGTAGGCACAATCAGCATCAGTCGACGAATCAGGTAGTTTAACATGTGTATCAGTCACTCCCGTCCTGATGAGCCCGCACCAGTGCCTGGCGTTGCGTATCAATCCACCAGGTTTCCATGCCTAGGGCGTAGGCTGGAGTGATACGAGGCCGTTTGAAGAAATCCCAGTAGGCTACACGATAACTGTCAACATAGTATTGTGGTATCACATACCAGCCGGCCATCAGGACTCTATCCAGAGCCTGCGTGTAGTGGATGAGTTCAAGGCGGTTGCGCGCCGTGAGCATGTGATTGACTAACTGATCAATGACTGGGCTTTTGATGCCGGCCAAATTCTGGCTGCCGGGACTGTCAGCTGCCTCTGACGACCAGTAATTTCGCTGCTCGTTGCCGGGTGAAAGAGTTTCTCCAAACGTGGCTATGGTCATGTCGAAGTCAAATTTGCGTATACGGTTGATGTATTGTGATACGTCAACATCACGCAAGGTGGCATGGATACCTAGCTTCTCCAGATTACGCATAAAAGGTTCTATGATGCGATCAAATTCAGGCTGGCTATTGAGGATTTCAAAGCGGAAAGGCTGACCCTGGCTGTCAACGAGAGCATCGTTGTGTACCCGGTACCCCGCCTGGCGCAGCAGGTTCTGTGCATAGATCAGATTAGCTCGATCACTGCCATGACCATCACTCACCGGTACCTTGACCCCGGTAAAAACCGTGTTGGGGAGTGAATCGCGGTAGGGCTCTAGCAGACGGGCAAGGTCGGGGGGGAGCGGGCCAGAGGGAGCGGCTAGTTCGGAGTTGGCAAAGTAACTGGTGTTGCGCTGGTAGGCGCCGTAGAACAGAAAACGGTTGCTCCATTCAAAATCAAAGGCCTGCGCTAGCGCCTCACGTACTTTGGGGTCTTGAAAGCGAGGGCGTCGTGTGTTGAAAATAAAGCCTTGCATACCTGCTGGATTATGGTTGCGCAGGGCTTCCTTGTGTACCCATCCTTCACGGACCGCCGGAAAATTATAGAGTTTTGCCCAGTTTTTAGCTTTATTCTCAACGCGGAAGTCATACTGGCCCGCTTTGAAAGCCTCCATGGCGACCACCGCATCGCGGTAATACACATAAGTCTCGCTATTAAAGTTGTAACATCCACGGTTGACCGGTAAATCTCGGCCCCAGTAGTTAGGGTCGCGTCGGTAGGTGATGCTACGGCCAGCATCCAGACTGCTGATAACATAAGGGCCTGAGCCAACGGGAGGGAGCAGGCTGGTTTGTGCAAATGGATGCAGGCTGTAATATTTTTTGGAAAGGATGGGGAGTTGACTGGCAACCAGCAAGGGCAAGGTACGGTCTTGTGCTGAACGGAAGGTAAAGCGGATACGATGTTTATCTAATACTGAGCTGTTGGTAACGCCACTAAACATAACGCGATACCCAGGATCTCCTTGTGTCACCAGAGTATGAAAACTAAACGCTACATCATCGGCAGTTATGGGCGTCCCATCAGAAAAATGTGCCATGGGGTTTAAATGAAAAACAATCCAGTCCAGATGATCCGGGTCATATTCAAAGGAAGCGGCGATTAGGGGATACAATGAAAAGGCTTCATCTTCGGAGCGTTGTGCCAAGGTCTCGAAGACCTGGTCTAAGCCTGCAGCTGGCGTTCCCCGGTCCAGAAAAGGGTTAAGACTATCAAAGGTGCCAAAACCAGATAGTCGTACATCGCCCCCTTTGGGAGCATTCGGGTTGGTATAGGCAAAGTGACTAAAGCCGGGGGCATAGGCAGGGGCACCATTGAGCGTCAGATAGGGCGTGACCTGTACCTGCGCACAAGCCTTCAGCGTTCCCAGAACAAAAAATAAAAAAATCAGCATATGCCTTAGCGACAACACGGGTATTCAGGCCTTCGTCGAGGTCTTGGTCCATGATGATAAACGACTTCGGCAGGTTGTCGCCAATGCTTCTACACTAATTCGTGTTGATGTGCTAAGAACTTGGGCACACTGGATCCTTAAGGCTGAAGGGAGTGGTTATGTCATCGGCGTTAGATAGGTGGGTGGAACGCATCAATCAAGGAGAAATGGCTTTGCTGGCGGGGGTGGTACGCCGTATGCAGGCTATCGTGGCCGATGATGATGCCAGCATGGCCAAGATCAGTCAGACGATACTTTCGGATGCCGGATTGACCAGCAAAGTGCTGAAGTTGGCCAATTCAGTGACCTATACGCAGCCATCTGGTTCGGTAACCACCGTAAGTCGGGCCAGTATTTTGCTGGGTGTGGAAACCCTGCGTAGCCTTTCTCTGTCCGTTCGCATTGTGGATGATCTTTTATCACGAAGCAGGCAACAGCCCCTGCTTCGTGTTCTGGCGCTTAGTTTGCAAACGGCCGTGCTCTCTCGACATCTGTGTGCCCGTGATCAACCGCGCAAAGCTGAGGAAGTTTTTATTGCTGGTTTATTGATGGATCTTGGCGAAGCCGCTTATTTCAGTTTGGGAGATCCCACCACAGCAAGCCTGCTGGCGTTATGGCAACAGGGCGTTGATCGTGATCAAGCTACGATGCAGATCCTGGGCGTTACTTTTCGGGAGTTGGGACGGGGTTTAGCTCACTCCTGGAATTTAGGAGGTATTACCCTGGAAGTGATGTCTCCGATGGCAGAGACGCGTCTGGCTCGTATGATAGGTTGTTGTCATGGTATTGCCGAGTGTATGCAGAATGGCGGGGATCAGGAGCGGTTGAAGCTGTTGTATGGTCAACTGGCTAAGCTGATGAATCGACCTTTGTCGGCGGTGATTGAATCCGTTGATGATGCCATGGAAGAGATGCCCAACGTGATACGTGAGTTTGGCGCCGAGTCCCTGTTAGGTCAATTTAAGGAGTCATCAGAGGCTGATGGCGAGGAGCCGACCGCTGTGGTGCTTGCGGAAGACGAACATCAGCAACGGTTGCCTGATCCCTCGTTACAGTTGGGGATATTACGCGAGATGTCATTGCTGGATGATCCCCGTTCCCATATCAATACGCTGGTTTCCATGGCTCTTGAAGGACTTTACCGGGGAGTGGCGCTGGACCGTGTGCTGGTTGCTGTGCTGAGTGCAGATGGCAAGGTGCTCTCTGCAAGGACAGCGCTGGGCACTTTTGATCCACTTTGGCGGGATGCTTTTCGCTTTAGTCTGCGTCAAGGCGAATTACCGGTTTTTGCAGAGGTGATGAGTCAGCGGCAGGCACGCTGGTTAGGTCAGGATGCGCCCTGGGATGCGGAGCGTCTAGGCGCGGGTGCTGACCGTATTCTGGGCTCCGGGGGACAAGGTTTACAGGCCCTGGTAGGGCCTTTGCTGGTAGGTGGGCGTGCCGTGGGTATTATTTATGCTGACTGCCAGCCTAGCCGACGAACGCTGACCCTAGAAGACTTCAACGCGTTTAGACACTTCTTGCATCAGCTCAATCTGCCGCAGCAACAAGCGATAGCCAAGCCCTGAAGGATTTAACCTTCATCAGTGTTTTCAGCTACATAAAGTACGAGATCCTGCCCGGGATGCAGTCCGTGTCGGTGGCTATGATTCCAGGTGCGTATATCGTCGACCGAGACGCGATAACGACGGCTGATGGAAAAAAGGGTGTCCCCACGACGAACAGCATAACGGATCTTGCGTTTATCACCATGCCGGGCCGTGCGCTCATGGGCAGTTTTAGCAGATTCATGGGGCGCGCTGGCTTCGGTGACCAGGAGGGTAAGTTTTTGGCCACGCTTACAGACAGTATGGGTGGATAAACCGTTCCATGCTGCCAATTCTTGTGGGCTGACATGGTAATGTCTGGCGATTTTGGCTAAGGATTCACGTCGTCTGACATGTATATGTGTTTTATGCAGCGTAGCCGTTTGGGTGACTTGTTCAGCTACGCGTGGGTCTTCATGGCGGCGATAGCTATCCAGGGGCTTCTGTGCTTGCGCGACCACCAGCGTTTGTCCCCGGTGCAGGTGATGGCCATGCAGATGATTTAAGTGCTGCAGTTCAGCGGGTGAAAGGCCAAACTTTTGCGCTATCCTGAAAAGATTATCTCCTCGTTTCACCCGATAATGGCTGGTTATGACGCGCTGCGGAGGAGGCAGGCTAGCCAGAGCTGTATCAAAGGAAGCAGCTGTGGCTGCGGGTACCAGAATTCTCTGTGGCCCCTCGGGATCTGTAGCCCAATGATTAAAGCCTGGATTGAGGGCGTAAAGCTCCTGCAAACTGATACCTGCTAGCTTGGCGGCTGCAGCGAGATCCAACTGTCCGGGTATCTGAACGACACGAAAGTAGGATTGATTGACGATGGGTGTCAAATGCACACCATAAAGTTCAGGCTGTTGCACGAGTTGGACGATAGCCATAAAGCGCGGCACATAGGCCATAGTTTCTGCAGGTAGATTCAGTGACCAGTAATCGGTAGGCAACCCTTGTGCAGCATTGCGCGCAATGGCCTTGTCGATAAGTCCTGGGCCGGCATTATAAGCAGCGAGGACTAAGGCCCAGTCGTGATATTTGTCATGCAAGGAACTCAAAAAATCATAGGCTGCGCGTGTTGAATCGATCACGTCACGGCGACCGTCATACCACCAGCTTTCTTTTAAGCCAAAGACCTTGCCTGTTCCTGGAATAAATTGCCACATTCCCGTGGCTTGGGCTCGGGATAGGGCGAAGGGGTCATAAGCACTTTCAATAATGGGCAGCAGGGCCAGTTCAGTGGGCAGGTGACGTCTTGCCGCTTCAGAGGCGGTATAGCCCAGATAGCGGGTAGCCCGCGCTGTCATGCGGTCAATATAACTCTGATGGGTAGCAAACCACTGGCGTTGAACAAGGATACGAGCATTGTCAGTAGGATGCAGGGTAAATCCAGCGCGTAAAGTTTCCCAGACATCGCCAAAACGACTTAGGGCCGTGGGGTCCAGAGTGACGGGATCCATCGTGGTGGCATCGGCTTCATCATCGGCCATGGGGACGCCATCGACAGCCGATCGTGAAGTATCTTGTAGCAAGGCAACAGGAACAGGATCATGGTCTTGCGTAGCTTCATCATGGCTAGCGGGTGCTGGTTGCTGTAGCACAGGAGCGGATGTCACAGCAGGTAATGAGGTGGCAGCGTGGGGTACTTGCTGTAGCGTGGAGCAACCCGCCACTATGAACAAAGGTGACAGCAGGCATGCGCATAGGGCCCGGGGCCACGTTTTCAGCTTCAGCTGTTGTTTAGAAATCAATGCTTGGTCCCTTAAATCAGAAAAATTCATCCCCAGGGACTGGGTCATAAGCCCTGCCAATGGGGCAGTCCAGTCCACGATACAGATGCAAGAGTATGCAGGTCGTTGAATCATGGCAAGCATCCATGTCATGCCGTTAGCTAAACAGTATAGGGTAGACATTATCGAAACCCGTCTTTTGCTTGGCGTAGAGCTGTCAGCATAGACACAGGGTTCGTGCTAATACCGGGATTTTGTTCACAAATTCGTCGAATTAGCTGAGGATGGTCCCAATTAAGAAAGGGATTGATGCTTTTTTCAAGACCAATCGTGCTAGGTATCGTTGGTTGTTGCGATAATGTGCGTTTTGTGACAATTTGTGAATAACTGACTACTTTGCTGTTTTCTGGCCATATTGTTTGCACGAAACGTAAATTATTAGCGGTGTACTCATGGGCACAGAAGACACGTGTTTCCTCCGGCAGTTCTCGCAGGCGCTGCATGGATAGCCACAGATCCTTGCCGTCGCCTTCAAATAACCTGCCGCAGCCAGCACTGAAAAGTGCATCACCACAAAACAGAATCTTGTCATCAGGCTGGTAAAAACAAAGATGATCCAGGGTGTGACCAGGGGTAGCAATAACGCGAAAATTGACGCCCCCTAAGGCTTGAATGATCTCATCATGGTGTACGGATTTGAGACGGGTATGGGGAACACGGGCAGGACCCCAGAGCTGAGCATCAGGATAGTGTTCCAATAACAGGTTGATGCCACCGATATGGTCATGATGACAGTGGGTAATCAGGATGGTTTTAAGGGTCAGGCCTGCCGTCTTCAGTCCGGCTAAAGCCGCCTCCCCAACGCCTGGATCAACCAGCAAAGCATCGCGGCCCTGAGCTAACATCCAGATGTAATTATCCGTTAAGGCAGGTAGGGTATGAATCTGCATGAAGTTTTATCCAAAACGCAAGCCTGCTAGAGTGTAACGGTATCAGTCACCTAAAGCGAAAGTGCTTCATGATGGAGTGTTGACATGCGCATACCCCGGTTGTTCCGGATGGATCCACCGTTGGACCTGTCGTCAGCGCTGTCAGGTTTTTGGTTAACTAACCTGGGGCAGCGTGTTCTGCAGGAGGAGCGCATGTTGATAAGGCAGGTTTTGCCTCGTTGCTTTGGCTTACATGCTGCTCAGGTAGGGTCAACGGTAGACATAGACTGGCTGGAAGATGCAATTATTCCTCACCGATTTGTCGTCGATAAGCATATCGGGGTTAAAGGCTTACAGTTATGCAGTGATCCTGAGCATCTGGCATTAACAGCTGAGTCCCTGGATTTACTGATGTTTCATCATGGTCTTGATGTGTGTAGCCGTCCGCAAGCCTGGTTGCGGGAGGCTACTCGCGTCCTGCGCCCGGGTGGTCATGTGATGATCGTGGGTTTTAATCCCTGGAGCACCTGGGGATTATTTCGTTGGTTACTTTTTCCCTGGCACAGGCAGCCCTGGCTACAGCGGCCCTTAAGCCCTTCGCGCCTGGCAGATTGGTTGACCTTACTTGATTTTGCCATTATTGGATTAGAGGCAACTTATGCCTACCCTCCTCTAAAGCGAGCAGGCAGTGATTTTTACTGGAAGGGTTGGGCCTGGCTATTACGTCGTTTTTGCCCGCAGGCTGGAGCTGTCTATGTGTTGCTGGCGCGCAAGCAGTCCGTAGCTATGACTCCTCTCAAATTGCTGCCAAAAGTACGATCCGTCATGACGCCCGTGTGGTTGGCAGATAGTCGGCCAGCCAGTCGGGATGCAACCGAATGAAGTCTCCCACCGCTAAACGCCTTGCGACGTTGTAGCGGGGGTTTCCTGGGTCAACGACCAGAGCGCAGAGATGGAATTACCACCACCACGACTTACCTCGGTCTCACCAAGCGTGGGCCGTGC
>JAJZHP010000002.1 GCA_021804355.1 Pseudomonadota bacterium
TTGAAAACATGAGAACACACACGCAAGGCCAAAGCAAAGTCAAAATCCAAACCGTCCGCTTGACCCCCTCTTGGCGCAATGCTGGTATCGCCTAAGAAGGGGAATGCGCGGACAGGTGTTCACCCTGACGCAGGGTAGCGTCAAAAACAAAATATCAATGAAATCAAGGTTGATTTTCGTGAGGCTGCGGAACTCGTGGGTGTTTGTTTGGCGTGCAAGAAAAAACCCTCATATGGAGGGCTTTTAGAAGCGCGAAGAGCAGTCAGGCGGCTTTCTTATCGGTAGATTTCCAACGATTCTTAGCGGAAATTATGAAATCACCACCGATTTTCATGTGCGTGTTCCTGAGGATGTCGGTAAAAACCTCGGGAAAGCGCGTCTTTGTTGGCTACATCAAGCCTGTGAAACTCCATCCAATCGCTCTGCGACTTGGGTGGAGTAGTTCATTTGTCTTTCATATGGACGCGATATAAAGTTACAATTGGACGATATTCTGAGTTACAATTGGACGCATGAATAATCCGACTCTTTATCCCCGATTCTCGCTTGCTCACTTGATTGAGGCCTTGCAAGATACGCCCGTGGTGCTGATTCACGGCCCACGACAATGCGGTAAAACTACGCTCGCCCGTGTTGTTGGCAATAGGGCTGGCTATGCCTATATTAGTTTTGACAACGATGTATTGAGGGCGTCGGTTCTGGCTGATCCCATAGGGTTTGTGGCAGACTTGCCGGACAAGGTGGTATTGGATGAGGTACAGCGGGTTCCTGAGTTGTTTACTGCGTTGAAAGTGGTGGTTGATCGTGACCGACGACCAGGACGGTTTATTCTAACGGGTTCGGCAAATGTATTGTTGGTGCCGAAGTTGGCAGACTCGCTGGCAGGACGCATGGAGATTTTACGACTGCATCCACTTGCACAGTCTGAGCTGGCAGAAAAGCAGCCGAATTTTCTGGAGGCCTTGTTCGGAGGTGGTTTTAAGGCGAAGCAACAGGAAAGGTTGGGTAAAGAGCTCGCTGAGAGGATTGCTGCCGGTGGTTATCCAGTTGCGCTAACTCGATTGTCATCGCGCAGGCGTGTTACCTGGTATCGTGATTATATTGAAACGCTGGTCCAGCGCGATGTGCGAGAAATGGCACGCATCAGCTCGCTAGATGTTTTGCCACGCTTGCTTACACTGGCTTCTGGGCAAACGGCAAGGTTGCTTAATGTGGTCGATCTGGCATCGCCTTTTCAATTGAGTCGCCCGACTATTCGTGATTATGTGACTTTACTGGCTCGTGTTTTTTTGCTGGAAGAGTTGCCGCCATGGCATAACAATCGACTGAATCGGCTGGTGAAGACACCCAAGCTGCACATGGGTGATACGGGACTTGCCTGTGCTTTGCTGGGTGTGGATGCCTCTGCACTGTGGGCAGATCGCGCGCTGTTAGGACAGTTGTTAGAAACATTTGTTTTCCAGGAGCTTCGTCGTCATGCGAGCTGGCAGGATGATCCGATTACTTTTTGTCATTTCCGAGATAAAGACGGTGTAGAGGTAGACATCGTATTGGAAGGCCGTGGTCAACGCGTGGCAGGTGTTGAAGTGAAATCTGCTGCAACGGTAACGGTGAATGATTTTCGTGGATTACGAAAATTGAAGGAAAGTACAGGCGAGCGCTTTGCTGGAGGGGTTGTTTTATACGATGGTGAAGTCACGACTCCCTTTGGCGAAAAATTATTCGCGGTGCCCATACGCAGTCTGTGGGATGGCATCTAATAGTCGTACGTATAGTTACATATTTATCGATAGTTTAGCCAAACTCACGAGTGATGAGCATTAATCCGATAAATTTTGCATGGAAGTCATGGACCAGCAACTTCAGGTCTCAAGAAACAGTAGGCGTTAACATCAATTAATTGGCCGGTTTTCGAAATAAATGAGCAAAACAGGATGGTTACGCTATCCTAGGGTGGGATATTCAACAGGAGACTATGATGAATTTAGGACGAACTGTAGTGTTGGCTGGTGCGTTGATGCTGTCAACGGTACCTGCTCTGGCGGATAAGATAATTCAGTATACCTTGGATCCTTGGCATACGCAGGTTCGGTTTACCTGGGAGCATGCTGGGTTTTCTACACCGGGCGCGGCCTTTACGGATGTTACTGGTACGATTCAGGGGGATCAGGATGCTCCTGAAAAATCAACCGTCGATGTGGTGATTCCGGTCAAATCGCTTGATAGTTATGTGCCTGCCTTGAATGAGCATTTGCTGGATTCAGGTGATTTTTTTAAGGCCAAACAATATCCAGAGATAACCTTTAAGAGTACAGAGATTACGGATGTTAATAAGACAGCACGGACTTTCAAGTTGCATGGCGTGTTGACCGTGAATGGTATCAGCAAAGCGGTAGTTCTGGATGCTAAAGCTAACAAGGTGGGAGGACATCCTTTTTATAACGATGCCCCCGCGGCAGGGTTTGATGCCACGACCATGCTTAAGCGCACAGATTTTGGCATGGGAGCCTATGTGCCTCTGGTCAGTGACGAGTTGAAAGTCGTGATCACGGTCGAAGCTATCGAAACAGCAGCTTATCAGAAAAAGATGGAAGAAATGATGAAGAAGGCTGCCCACTAAAGGCTCGTTATCAGGTGAGGGCTTGTTGCGTCCTCACCTGATATCTCTATGTTCTTTCTATGTTTCTTGTTGGTTGCGTTCTGACCAGGAGGCATAGCTGATGCGTGGACGGTCAAACCTGTCTTGGGTGCGACAATACACGGAGGGTGAGCCCATGCGTCCAAGGGGTGCAAAACCGTGGATGTGCATCTTGGGTCCCAGCAAATGATCAGCGACATAGAACATCACCACTTCGCCGATGATCAGTTGATTCTCCCCTAGCATCTGCGTGCTGTGTAGACGGCATTCCAAGGCAGCTTGCGCGTTAGCTACGCGAGGAACAGGTATGCGTAGCGAGGCTGCAGCGGTTAAGCCGGCCGCCTCAAATTCGCTGATCTCAGGAGGAAAGTCAGCAGCAGACAGGTTCATGGCGTCGAATAAATCCTCCGTCACCATGTTGACCACAAACGACTTGTGATGTTCAACATGGCGAGCCGTATCTTTTAAGCGGCCTGAGTCGTAGCGACCTACGCTGAACAATACATACAGAGGATCAGCGCCTACGGCATTAAAAAAACTAAACGGTGCCAGATTGAGTATGCCTTCAGGGCTTAGGCTGCTGATCCAGGCAATAGGACGAGGCACCACCAGGTTGGTCAGTAATTTGTAATTGTCGGCTTTGGAGTTTTGCTGGGGATCGATGTGCATGCAGATATCCTCTCAGGTCGGGTGCATGGGGGCTGTCTAAGCCTTGCATACAGCGTGCGTCTGGCATAGAAAGTCAAAATTATGGGTTCTTGGGTCATGCCCGCATCAACACAAGCCTTTATGCTGGCGTGAACACATGAGCCTAAGACAGGGTGACTAGGATGATGGCGGCTTCGGCAGCGCAGGCGCAAGCGATTTTACGCGATCCTTCGCATTTTCAGTGGTATGTCATTCCTTTGTTATTGTTGGTATTGCATGCCTATGGTGAACAGATCGCTGAAAAGCGCTGGAGCGTGGTGCTGGGGGGCATAGCCTTCTGGTTGATGGATTGGGTCAATGAGATCTGGAATGGATTGCTGTTCCATTTTTCGCACTATGCCCCCGCTTGGGGGACGCCAGGAGCTTCTGCCTATGTCATTCTCATTGGATTAAATGTAGAGATTACCTTGATGTTTGCTGTCATGGGGCTGCTGGCGGTTCGTGCCTTGCCGCAAGACCGTGAACTTAAGATTATGGGGATCAATAATCGCTGGGTCTTGGCCGGTATTAGTTCATGGCTGTGTGTCGGCGTCGAGATCTGGCTACATCATATCGGAGCTTTAACCTGGGAGTGGGACGGTTGGAACCTGCGTGCTCCCTGGTTAATATGGCTATTGGGCTATATGCCATTTTTTGTGGTGGCCTATTATGTCCACGATCTGCCCAATCGGCGTCGACAGATACAGGTCGTGGCGGGGATAGGTGCCAGTGTTATCGCTGCATTAACCCTGTTTTCCGGGGTATTGGGTTGGATATGACCCTTGCGTTAAAGTAGGCGCATCGATAAATCAATGGCCTGTATATGTTTGGTCAGTCCTCCTATGGAAATGAAATCCACACCGGTCAGGGCGATTTCGCGCAGGTTTGCCAGCGTAATTCCTCCTGAGGCTTCCAGAAGGCAGCGCCCTGACGTTTCCTGAACGGCCTGAGTCATGTCAGTGAGATTGAAGTTGTCGAGCATGATGATGTCTGCGCCTGCGGTGATAGCATGATGCAACTCTTCAAAGCTCTCTACTTCGACTTCCACGGATTTGCCTGGTGCCATGAGACGAGCAGCTTGCACTGCCTCCGGTATGCCTCCTGCCGCTGCAATATGGTTTTCTTTAATGAGGAAAGCATCATAAAGACCCATACGATGGTTTTTGCCGCCACCACAGGTGACTGCATATTTTTGTGCCCACCTCAGTCCTGGAATAGTCTTTCGCGTATCTAATAGTTTTGCTGAGGTGCCCTCCAGCTCTTGGACGTAGCGGTGTACGGTCGTTGCTGTGCCTGAAAGCAGTTGAAGGAAGTTAAGGGCGGTACGCTCGCCAGTGAGCAGGCTGCGTGCTCGACCTTGCAATTGGAATACTTCATCGTCAGGCTGCAGTGAGTCGCCATCAGCATGGTTGAATTTTACTTGAACCTCGGGATCCAGTTGCCGGAATGTTTCGACGACCCATGCCTGTCCACATAAAACCATGGCTTCACGGGTTATGACACGCCCATGCGCATGGCGATCAACAGGAATCAGGCGAGCACTGAGATCGCCCTGCCCCATATCCTCGGAGATGGCCTGAAAAACCTGATTAATCATGGCCTGACGTAAAAGAAGATGGTCCAAGATGCTATTCACCAAGCGTTATACGGTTTGCCAAAACAACAGGATGCGTTAGTCTAGGCATTATAACATGCCTAGGCTGCTGCTGGTACGACACACAATGACTCTGGAAGATAGCCGCTCTCCGCTACCCGCTGCGATCACTGAACTGATGCCAGGGTGGATCCATGCCTTTTTAACGGGTTATGATCGATTGATGGATGAATTGCTGCTCCATCTCCATGATCAAGATGAGAGCCATGAAGGGCATGAGGCTCTGATGGATGCTTTGCTGCCCCATCGTGCCGCCTTGCGCCGGGACTTAAGTGATGCCCTGGAAACTTCCTGGAATGTGGTCGTGCCCTCTCGTGCCATGCCAGCTCCGGAATGGTCTGCCGATAGTATGCAGTTGGTAGATACAGCTGATGTAGAAGAGGAAGTTCGTATTCGCTTGCTGGTGCAGCGACTCAAGAACTCTATGGCCCCGCGTATGCCTGCGTGGCAGGATGCCCTGCTGAAAGTCTATAAACTACGCCGTTGGCCTGATGTTCCTTTACCCTGGGATCCAGAAGTATTGGTGTTAGCTGCACGTGTAGCGCTTATGAGCAGGCTAGCTATCAGCGTTCAGGATCGTCAGCTTTGGTTGCAGGCCTATGTCGCCGTTGTGCTGAATAATTTGCCAGAACTGCTGGAACGTTCATTCAGCGATTTGCGTCACATGGGTGCGCTGCCTGATGAGGCGGAATCTGTATCCGCGCCGCGTGAGGCAGGGCGTAGTGTTTTACAGCTTCCTGAAATTCTAGACCTCGTGCGTCAAAAAACTTCCGATGCCCTCGGCGGTTTGTTTGAAGGCATGTTGCAATCCGTAGCGGGAACCTTTTATGAGCGGCTGCGAGATGCTGATGACGCAGAGCAAAGCCGGGTCATGGGTCTAGTGCAGGAGATAGAGCTTAAGTCGGCGGATTCCCTTCGATTATTTATGGAAACTTATCGCTCGATATTTCTCGGGCTGGTCAATCCCAAGCGTCATGGCCCGGGGGAAGGCTTGGAGTTGCTTGATGAAACAGCGATACAGTGGCGCGTTGAAACACAGTCGGTAGTCGTTCGTGCCCGACGATTGCATAGCCAAAGTCTTCAGGCATTGACGCAGCGTCTTGCTCATGTCCTCAAGAAACAGGAGGTCCATGAACGCAATATGCCCCTGGATCCAGAGCAGCTGATTCAGGCCCTGGATCATGTGCTGGCTACCTGGACGCTGACTTGGCAAGATCAACGTTTGATGCTGGCGCTGTTTGAGAAACAGGTACTGACTGACTGCTCGGTCGTTATTGACGCCGCCAATGAAATGCTGGCCGATGCAGGGGTTCTGCCAGAACTACCACGACGCAAGATCATCAAGGGGCCCTCGACGACTCCGGTGCGCAAGCCGGCAGTGCCATCAGGGCCCATAACGACGGCAACCGGTGGCGGAGCAGGCGGTGGGAGTTCATTGAGTTCTGAAGAAGTTTCCCTGTTACGAGAGTTAATGCAAGGCTCGGGAGGAGGGTTTCAAGCCATCCAGGTCGATGGCCGTAGGGTCGGTGTGTCTGTCGAGGCTGTGCCTTTAGCCCCTGCACATATTCCTGAGGGGGCAGAGGTAATCTCGCTGCCGACATCACAACTGCTGGATATGCTGTCGCAGTTGCAACAACGTATGCCCACCACGGCGCTGTCGCAAGATGCCAGTTCTCCCTCGGTACAAGAAGTTCGTGGCGCTTTAAAGGCAGAACTGAAGCAGACGGATGAAGAAGTTCAGACGGTTCGCTCAGCCGATGAGGACGTCATCAACCTGGTCTCCATGCTTTTTGACTTTATTCTGGATGATGACGAACTGCCTACTCCCATGAAGGCTTTGTTGGGGCGGTTACAGATTCCCCTGCTCAAAGTAGCCATGCTGGACAGGCATTTTTTTGATCCCGAAGATCATCCTGCCCGTGCTTTGCTCAATTTATTGGCTAAAGCGGGTATGGGCTGGAGCCAGAATACAGAAGATAGCGAAGCGTTATATCATCGGATCGAAGCCACGGTTTTTCAGATCCTGCATGATTTTACGGATAATTTAAGTCTTTTTGAAGATTTGCTGGCAGACTTTTCTCAGTACTATGCTGTTTATAGTCAGCGTCAGGATTTAATTGAAAAGCGAACGCGTGAAGCAGAGGAAGGCAAGGCCCGGTCAGAAGTTGCCCGAGCCATGGTGCAGCAAACCCTGAATCGTCGCTTGCAAGGCTTACAGCTGCCTCGCGTGGTACTCGATATATTACAGCAGGGATGGCATCAAGTGCTTTATGTGGTTTGCTTGCGCGAAGGTGTGGACTCTGATGGTTGGCGTCAGGCCGTTAAAGTTATTGACGCTTTGCTATGGAGCGTTCTGCCTCAACCTACCACAGTCTGGCGAGACCAGTTGATGGTGGTTAAAGGACGGTTGACCAATAGCTTGCGCAAAGGGTTGATGTCGACGGCCGTGGAGCCAGCAGCGATAGAATCTTGGTTGCGCCAGCTGGAGAGCGTTCATGCCGACGTCCTGGCACGCACTGCCATTAAACGCGTACAGGTTCTGGCGGAAGATGCCAGCCCGGAAGTACAGGTTAGCGATTCAAGCCTGCGTTTACAGCGTGTCGAGGTACCCCAAGTTGCCGAGGTTTTAGGTGTAGAAGCTGACCAGGTCAGTCAGGTCGTTGATGCCTTGCCCGTGGGGGCGTGGGTTGAGCGGCTAGATCGTGAGCCTGCAGATCGTTGCAAGTTGGTCGCCAGAATTCGTCTTGTTGATAAATTGATTTTCACCAACCGTCGAGGTATCAAGGAGTTGGAATTATCAACGCGGCAGGTTGTTGATAAGGTCAGAGTAGGTCATTGGCGATTGCTCGACAAGCAGGGGCAGGTATTTGATCGGGCTTTGGATGGCATACTTACCGCTTTGCGACAGCGCCGGACGGAGCAGGCATGATGCTGGAGGATGACCTGAATTGGAGTGAGGTTATTTGCCGGTCTTCGCCCCACGCTGATGATCGTCCAGAGGGCATGATATTGAGCTTGCTGGTTATCCATGGCATTAGTTTGCCGGCAGGTGTATTTGGTGGAGAGGCTATCGATCAGCTCTTTATGGGGACCTTGAGCGCTGAGGCGTATCCTGAGCTTGCCAGTCTGGTTGGCCTCAAAGTCAGTTCGCATCTTTTGATCCGTCGAACAGGCCAAGTCCTGCAATACGTACCCTTGCATCGCAGGGCCTGGCATGCGGGCGTTTCCAGGTGGCGAGGACGGGAGCGTTGTAATGATTTTTCCTTGGGCATTGAGTTAGAAGGTTGTGATGAGCTTCCGTACGAGCCAATCCAGTACCATCAACTTGAACGTATTATGCGGGCCCTTCACCCCCAATTCCCTGACCTGCGGGAGATCGTAGGGCATTGCGATATTGCCCCTGGGCGAAAGACGGATCCCGGTCCCGCATTTGAATGGAATGCACTGCAATTGCCCCAGGGCTGGTGTTGCGGTCATGCGCAGGAGAAGTATTGATGAAACTTTGGATTGTCATGCTGGCGCTGTGGTTGCAGCATCGCTCATCTTTGCCAGCACTGGATTTGATGCGAGACATACTGGGTTCCTGGAGCCAGTCTTTGCGCGACCGCAGGGGAACCCAGGGCTCAGGCTGGTCGACATTCCTGCTGTGGATGCTGCTGCCTTTGCTGGTTGCTGGATTCGTGTTACATCTGCTGCAGGGTGTGCTGTGGGGGCTGCCCGCAGATGGCGTGTTCTTGCTGCTAGCTCTGTTGTTTTTAGTTCCGGTACGACCATCCACGTGGCAGACGTTTGCAGAAACGATACCGAAGGCAGAGGATGCTTTGCCTAATACATCCAGCAAAGGGCTGGAGCTTCGTTATGCCGATGTTCAGGCTCAGGTATTTAATGTCGTCTTGCGTCATAGTCTGGCCCCTTTTTTCTGGTTAGTGGTATTGGGGCCGCTAGGTTTACTGGCTTATGCACTACTGGTCCTGGCGCAGGAGACTCTGCCAGCAACGGAGCCTTGGGTTCTGCCGTTACCTCAGTTGTTGGCTTGGGCGGACTGGTTGCCTGGGCGTTGCTGGCTTGTCAGTGCTGCCATGATGAGCGATTTTGCTCAAGGCATCGATCAACTTAAGCGCGAGACGGTAACCAAGCGGCCTGCACAGGACTTACTTGCCGAACTTCTGAGCCAAACCCTAAAGCACACAGAGTTTAGCGATGATGATGAGGAAGGAGGGGCTGCCTGGTCGCTTCGGGTGCAACGTGTGCAGGCTTTGCTGAGGCGAGTGCAAGTATTCTGGATTGTGATGCTGGCCATTTTGACTATTTATGCGCCGCTGTCATGAAGCACTTATAGCGGTACTGCTAGGGGCGGTGCTAAGCGCTCACGTTCAGGCTGCGCGATTGGTTAGCTTGGCGCCGGCATTGACGGAAACCTTAGCAGCTTTGCATGCCTGTGACCAAGTGGTGGGGCAACTAGGGGGGCAAGGGGTCACCAACTATTGTCCGCAGGCACCGATATTGGGGACTGCCACAGGCTGGAGTGAAGAGGCTTTACTGGCAACGCATCCTGATGCGGTGCTGGCCTGGCCCGAGGGTATGCAGTCCGCACGTCTGGAGGCGTTGCAGCAGCGGGGACTGGTGGTCTATAGGTATTCCGTGCGACATATGGTGGATGTGCAGTCACAGATATGGCGACTGGGAGTACTGACGGGACACCAGCATGAAGCCCTGATACTGATAAATAACCTGGAAGTTGAACAACGCGAAACGGCAAGGCGCTATCAGTTCAAGCCCTGGTTGCGCGTATTTTATCAGGTATGGCCTGTACCTTTGATGACCTTGGGGCAGGACCATTATGTGACGCATGCCTTAGCTTTATGCCATATTCATTTGCTGGTACCGCAGACGACCTTGGCTGCACCATCGGTGGATCCAGAGTGGGTGCTTGACCAACATCCTGATCGAATACTGGTGCCTGCTGATCAAGACATTCCTTCATGGTGGGCGCACGGGCACGTGCCCGTGCGGCGGGCTGATGTTGCTCGCTTGGAGCGCCCGGGACCTTTTATGCTGAATGATTTGCCAACGATCTGCGATAAGTTGCGGCAGTGAGTAGGCAGGGGAACTATGATAAGGGTGGGTGTTGGCAGGATGGTATAGGGAGGGTCAGGATGGTGAGCGAAAGTCGTGATGTCGATCCTGAGGAAACTCAGGAGTGGCTGGATGCCCTGGCATCTGTCCTTGAGCATGAGGGGCCTAGTCGGGCTCAGTACCTGCTGGAAAGGCTATGGGCACAGGGTTGGGTGCGCGGCCTGCATCCACCCGGCCTTAATACTCCGTATATCAACACCCTGGGCCGTGCCCAAGAGGCACTACGGCCTGGTGATCCCTGGATGGAGCGCCGTCTCAGATCCTTGATCCGCTGGAATGCCCTGGCTATGGTCATGCGTGCCAACGATAATCAGGATGAATTAGGAGGACATATTGCTACGTTTGCCTCCAGCGCCACCCTCTATGATATAGGCTTCAATCATTTTTTTCGTGCGCCTAAAGATGATTTCGCGGGAGACCTGCTTTATGTGCAGGGTCACTCCTCCCCGGGTATTTATGCGCGTTCTTTTCTGGAAGGCCGTATCAGTGAAAAGCAGCTGGAAAATTTTCGCAGGGAGGTAGGTGGCAAGGGCCTGTCCTCTTACCCACATCCCTGGTTGATGCGCGATTATTGGCAATTTCCAACGGTATCCATGGGCTTAGGCCCCATCATGGCGATTTATCAAGCACACTTTCTCAAGTACCTCATTAATCGAGGTTTGTTGGCCGAGCAAGGACGTCGAGTGTGGGCTTTTCTCGGTGATGGGGAAATGGATGAACCGGAATCCCTGGGCGCCCTGGCCTTGGCAGGGCGCGAACGACTGGACAACCTGACCTTCGTCGTGAATTGTAATTTGCAGCGACTGGACGGCCCAGTACGAGGTAATGGCAAGATTATCCAGGAACTGGAATCCGTATTCCGCGGCGCTGGTTGGAATGTCATCAAGGTGGTCTGGGGTAGTGGTTGGGATGCTTTGCTGGAAAAAGATAAATCGGGCTTATTGCTGCAACGCATGCAGGAATGTGTCGATGGGGAATATCAATCTTACAGCATGCATGGTGGTGCCTATACCCGCGAACATTTTTTTGGCAAACATCCTGAGTTGCTCGAACTGGTCAGTGATTTGAGCGATGAGGAAATCTATCAGCTTAAACGTGGTGGACACGATCCGCAGAAAGTTTATGCCGCTTACCATGCTGCGGTGAAACACCAGGGTCAGCCTACGGTAATCCTGGCTAAAACCGTCAAAGGTTATGGTACCGGTCATGCGGAGTCTGTCAACAAGACTCACCAGATCAAGCATCTTGATCTGGAGTCGCTTAAGGTATTCCGTGATCGTTTTGGTATGCCATTTGATGATGATACGCTGGCTAAAGTACCGTTTTACCGTCCTGCCGAGGATAGTCCGGAGTTGCGCTATCTTCAGGAGCGTCGGCAGTCTCTGGGTGGCTATTTACCGCAGCGTCGCCATGATTCCCCGTTGCTGCCGGTGCCTGATGATGTGGAACTAGCACCGATGTTTGCTGCCATCGAACGGCCAATTTCCACGACCATGGCTTTCGTGCGGTTGCTCAATATTCTCCTTAAGAAAGAAGGGTTAGGTGATCGCATAGTTCCCATTGTTCCTGATGAAGCTCGTACCTTTGGCATGGAGGGGTTGTTTAGGCAGCGCGGTATTTATTCCAATGTCGGACAATTATATGAGCCTGAAGATCGCAGTCAGGTGATGTATTACCGTGAAGATGTGCGTGGTCAGATCCTGCAAGAGGGGATCAATGAAGCGGGGGCGATGAGCGCATGGATTGCAGCAGCGACTTCCTATAGCGTCAATCAGCTACCCATGGTGCCATTTTATATTTACTACGCCATGTTCGGTTTTCAGCGCATAGGTGATCTGGCCTGGGCGGCAGGGGATAGTCAGGCGCGAGGTTTTATGCTGGGTGCTACCAGCGGGCGTACAGCGCTCAATGGCGAAGGCTTGCAGCATCAGGACGGTCACTCACCGGTCTTAGCCAGCACGGTGCCTAACTGTATTGCCTATGACCCTGCTTATGCTTATGAAGTAGCTGTGATTATTCGCGATGGTTTGCGGCGCATGTATCAGAAGCAAGAGTCAGTTTATTTCTACCTGACACTGGCCAATGAAAATATCACGCATCCAGCCATGCCTGACGGCGTGGAAGAGGGTATATTGCGCGGTTTATACCAGATACGTACGGCAGAGTCAGGTCATCGTCGCGTGCAGATCCTAGCAGCGGGCGTCATGGTGCCAGAAGCCCTGTTGGCAGCTGAAATATTACGCGATGCTTTTGCGGTGCAGGCTCATGTTTATAGCGTGACTAGCTTCAATGAGTTGCGCCGCGATGGACTGGAAGTGGATCGCTATAACATGTTACACCCCTCGGATCCTCCTCGCGTATCGTGGGTGACGCAACAGTTACGAGGCCAGAAAGCAGCCGTGGTGGGAGTATCTGATTTCATGAAAATTCATGCCGATCAGATTAGGGCCTGGGTGCCGGACGTTTATCATGTGCTGGGTACGGATGGTTTTGGTCGATCGGACACGCGTGAACGTTTGCGTGAGCATTTCGAAATCAATCGCAATTACATCGTGGTAGCCGCGTTAGCAGGACTGGCAGAGCGCGGTGATATCGGTCGTAGTGTGGTGGCCGATGCGTTGCAGCGCTTTCGAATTCCTGTCGATGCCCTCTACCCTGGACGAGCCTGAATGGCAGGAGATCGGCATGACACTTAAAACGCTGCACTTCCCCGATCTGGGGACAGAAGATGCTTCGGTGATTGAGGTCAAGGTTTTGCCTGGTCAGTATTTACAGCCTGAGCAGACCGTGATGGTGCTGGAGTCGGCCAAAGCCACCATGGAGATTCCTGCTCCTCTGGCGGGTCAGGTCGTCGAAGTGTTGGCCGTTCTGGGTCAGAGCGTTCGGTCGGGTGACCCCATGGTGAGGGTGGAAGTAGCGGAGATGAGCAACTCGGGGCTGGATCTTGAAACTGTGCTGGAGCAGGCGACACAGAAGCTGGCATCCCTGGAAGCTAAAGCCGATATTCAGGCAGAACGTATCCTGACGGCTCCTGAGTTGGGTTCGGAAGATGCTCATGTGCTGGAGTTGTTAGTCCAGCCAGGGCAAATGATTGCAGCTGAGCAATCCATCATGGTGTTGGAGTCGGCCAAGGCTACGATGGAGGTGCCTAGCACCATGACGGGTACAGTCATCCGCTGGTTAGTTCAGGTCGGCGATGCCGTAGCCTCGGGCCAGCGTTTATTGGTTCTGCACAGCAAGGCTGACGAAAAGGGTCTGGCATTACCTCAACCTGAACCCATCCTGCCATCGCCAGAGAAGGAACTGCCCTCGTCGTCGCTGCAGCAAGCGCCTGTGCTGACTCGTCTTCAAGTTTCTGGCCCGCATGCGGGTCCTGCCGTACGTCGTATGGCGCGTGAGCTCGGTGTGGATTTGGCGCGTGTCGATGGACATGGGCCCCATCAGCGCATCGTCAAGGAAGATCTTCAGTCCTATGTCAGGCAGCAGTTGCAGCAAGCCCCGATGGCTTCCCTGGTGGCAGGGCCTGCAGCTCGATCCTGCGCTGATCAGGAAGCCGCCTTACGTCGCTTGGGTGAAATTGAGAGTTTGCCCTTTTCGCGCATCCAGCGTTATAGCGCCCAGCATCTGGCTCATGCCTCTGCTGAGGTCGTGCCGGTTACGCAGTTTGATCTGGCGGATATCACCGATCTGGAAGCCTTTCGTTTGCAGGAGAAATCTTCCTTGAAAGCCCAGGGGGTTAACCTGACCCTACTGGCATTTCTGGTGCGGGCCTGCACCCATGTCCTGCAACGATATCCTCGCTTTAACAGTGAGCTGCGTGCTGATGGGGAAGGTATCTTGCTTAAGCACTGGATACACATCGGTGTGGCGGTAGATACGGAAGGAGGTCTGGTTGTTCCTGTGTTGCGAGATTGTGATCGCCGTGGAATTAGCGATATCGCCCGGCGTCTGGGTGAGGTCTCTGCAGCGGCGAGAGATCAGCGTTTACGTCCTGAAGATATGACTGGTGGATGTTTTACCATCTCCTCTTTGGGAGGGATCGGTGGAACGGCTTTTACGCCGGTTGTTAACTGGCCTCAGGTCGCAATTCTTGGCGTTTCGCGGGCCAGCTTGCAGCCGGTATGGGATGGCGAGGGTTTTCGTCCCCGCCTGATGTTGCCTTTGTCATTGACCTACGATCATAGGGTCATCGACGGCGCCTTGGCGGCACGTTTTACCACCGCTTTGGCAGAGGTGCTTGGCGACGTGCGACGCCTATTGCTTTAGCCGTTGCTACGATCCCATTGTATTTCCTGGCCACCTGCCAAACTGACCAACTGCCGGGAGGCCACAAAAAGCCAGTCAGACAAGCGGTTCATATAGCGCAGGAGGCGGGGGGGCAGGGGCTGCTCCCTGTTCAGGCTTACCATACGCCGTTCGGTGCGCCGTGCTATAGCCCGTGCCAAATGGCAGGCTGCTGCTGCTCGAGTGCCCCCGGCCAGTATGAACTCCTTTAAGGGGGGTAGCGTCTCGTTCATACGGTCTATACCCTGTTCCAGTTCCTGCGTGACTGTCTCAGAGAGCAGCAACATGCCTGGCATGGCCAGGTCACCACCTAAGTTCAACAGTTGATGCTGAATGTCGCGTAAGACCGGGGAGAGGTGATGGTCATCGGCTAGCTCACAACGTATCATGCCCAGGGCAGAGCTCAGTTCATCTATACAACCGAGCACTTCCATGCGCATATCATCTTTGGCAACACGGCTACCGTCAGCCAGACCTGTCGTGCCGTCATCGCCGGTGCGGGTATAAATCTTGCTCAAACGGTAGCCCATGGTGAACTCCTTAATAGGTGATATCGAGGCCAGCTGTGTACAGCCGAGGCTGGGCACGATAGAAAGATGTACTGCTGTTGGCAGCCTGACCATAGGTACGATTCGCTATGTTCTGGATGCCGCTTTGCAACTTCAACCATTTCAGGGCCTGCCACTCAGCGGCTAGATTAACGATGCCATAGCCTGCTAGATGGATGCCACTATAATCCTGGCTTTGGCTAGCTGTCAGCCAACTGGCCTGGAAGTGCCAGGCTTTGTGGCTATAGTCGAAATCCGATGTCCAGGTTTGTCGTGGGCGGCGCTGCAGGTCCTGCTGGTTGCTCAGGTCGGTAGCTCGCGTCAGATCCAGCTCGGAATGTACCCCCCAAGGACCTTGATGGTAGCCCAACGTTGTTTCAAAACCGCGCAGCAAGGCCTTATTGACGTTTTCATATTCACCGCTATAGGTGACGGGATTGATCGTGACCAATTGAATCAGGTTGCTGACATGATTTCGGTACATGGCCAGATTAAGTTCCCAGGCGTTCCACTGGTTTTTGCTGCCCACTTCATAATTACTGGCTGATTCAGGGTGCAGCAAGGGATTGGCGCCATAGCCATACAGCTGATCGCCGGTGGGCGCGCTGAAGGCGGTGTTGTGGGTAGCATAGAGTGAACTGCTGGCGGATAGCGCATACCCTAAGGTCAACTCACCCGTGAGATGGTGTCCCCAGGTATCGCTAGATTCATAGCGTCCAGCTACCTGTGTGCTGAAGTCACCTAGTTGCCAGCGATCCTGTAGGTAGTTGGCCCAGGTATTGAACGTGTTGTTATACAAGGTGCCATATTCACTGGCGTTATTATGTTGATCCGTATAGGTGCTGCCCACGGTCAGGTTATTGCCTGGGTGCAGTATGATGTCATTTTGCCAGTCGACGCGATTCTGCCCGGTATAGGCAAAATCAGAGCTTTGCCGCTGGGCTATATTGTCAATCGTGCGTGAGGAATTAAGAATCGATTTCCATGCTGCGATCGGTTGCCATTGTATGTTGACGTCACCTTGGCTATTGTAAAAATTTTGTTCTGCAGGATTGTTGTTAAAGTCCAGATATTGATTGACGCCTAGCTGTTGATGATAGGCAGCATCAACTTGCGTCGTTTGATCATGCCAGGATAGCGAGGCACTGCCGTGATGCTGATAGTTCCCATCGGGCATTGTTGGGTTGAGTGCCGTGGGGTAGAACTGTGGATAGCCTTGCGTGTTGTCATTGCCAATATTGGCGGAGGCACGGAAGGCCCCTGCTTGTATATCCTGACGCAGGTCGGTTTGCCGGGTCTGCTCAGTACCGGTGGTTAGCTGCAGTTCTGTGGAGGTTTTACCAGCACGGTGCGTGATGATGTTAATAACGCCGCCCACCGCCTGCGATCCATAAAGGCTGGAGCGGGGACCGCGAACCACTTCGATATGGTCGATGTCCATGGGGTTAAGCAGGTACTGCAGATTGACGCCTCCGGAGGTGCCCGTATTGACAGGAACGCCATCCACCATGACCAGGGTCTGGTCGGAGTTGGCGCCGCGCATGAATACGGACGTTTGCTGGCCTGGGCCACCGCTACGCACGACATCAAGTCCCGCAAAATTAGCCAGAAGCTGGCCGATATCCATGCTGGGGTTGGCCATGATTTGTTCATGGCTGATTACGGTGGTAGCTGCCAGGGTTGCTTCGATGGGTTGTTGCACGCGGTCAGGCGTGATGACCATTTCATCATCGGCGTAAGCCGCTGATGATAAAGCTAGGATTGCACTTAGATACTTGTATTTATTCACAATAAAAACCTCAAACATGACGGATGACATGGCTTGAGGGAGGGACGTGGGGTGTTCTTGAGGCAAAAGTCAAGATCAACGACACGGGTGTAGCCCTCCGCAACACCTTGAATGTTCACAGAGGGCCGGTATCCGGGCTGACAGATGCTTTCAGGAAAAGCGGCCAGACCCTTCCCAGGTCCAAGGACCCAGTGGTGACGTCTAGCCTTCATCTGTTGACCGTTGCGGGGGCAGCGCTCCTGGCCTTAAAGGCCTGAGACTTCCCGTTTAACCGATAAAATCGGCACCCGCTGCGCGAACGCGGCGACTTTACCAGATGTGCTGGAATTAACAAGCCAGAATTGGTGTGACGTGTTTACCTGCCAGGAGATATCGATTGATTGATAGTCTGACCATCAATCAAGATGGCTTGCAGATGATCAGGTCGGGATGAGGAAGAGTACTTGACGGGAGGTAAAGTGATCCAGGCTTTTGCTCCCACGGGAGCTTGCAAGCTCATGATGCCTGGAGCGAACTTGTTGTAGGGGTAGTCATTGATAAAAGCAGAGGGGGGCAAGTGTTGCAGATCCAGCCCCTGCCAGCTAGCCAGGGGCCTATTATGGTTGTCGGTTAAGTTTATGCTCATAATATGAGCCGGTACATCAGCCGTGCCGCCATCGAGATAAGCATGAAAGACCCAGGAGCCATCAGGGTTTTGGTGGATATGAGAGAAGCTGACGTGGTGCTTGGCGGGACTCACCGGGCCGCCATGAAAGGGGCCCCATACGGAACCACGGTAGTAGCTGTAGGTAGCGATGACAAAAATCATGGTGACGATGAAGGTGCCACGAGACAGGGGAGCTATCCAACGCTCTGGCAGGGGATCACTGGCGGCCCAGCCCCAAAGGTTAGATGCTTGATGGTCATGTTGACGTAGCGCATCGATGGACCATGCCCCGGCGCCTGCCAGAAACAGGGTGGCACCCATACCGAAATTGGCAGCTGCCATGGTCCACTCATCGATACAGGTAGCGCCTTGCCATCCAAAAAGTAGCATCAGAAAAAAACTTAAGCCCATGCTGACCAAGGCGCTGGCTCGTGTCATAAAGCCGATGAGCAAGCACACACCCACCACCAGTTCGACGGCACTAAAAAAAATCACGGCGGCATAGAGAAGTGCAAAGTGGGTCAATAGGTAGCTGACGATATGATCCATGCCTAGCAGGGCGCCGGGCATGGCTGTCTGGAATTTATAAGCCATCCAATGATGTGCTGAAGGATCAAGTTTGCTGGGTGCGTAGATAAAACGTCGGCTACCTCCGCCCCAGTAAATCCAACCTTGCACAAATCGTATGCTGGGCAATGACCATGCCAGGTATTGCCAGCCTTGATGTTTGTCAGCAGGGAGCGTTGTAGTCATAGCGGGATCTCAAGGTTGGACAGGTTCAAAGCCATAGCGTTGTAGTATCTGTTGCGCTGTGGGTGATACCAGAAACTGGAGCCATCGCTGTGCGGCTTGTGGGTGCGGTGCATCGCGCAATTGACCGGCGGCATACGTGGCCGTGATGTTGTTTTGCGCGGGAATTTTTATCATCGCCAAGGGATGCTTGATCATGCTCTGAAAGACGGCTTCGGATAACCAGGTGACACCGGCATCACCTTGGTGCTGCATAAGCCATAGAGGTGTCTGGCGATGATGTATGCGCGTGAGTTTTGTCGTGCCATCGTTGACTTTGGTGACGTAAACCTGGTGTAACAGGGTATCACCTCCGGCAGAACGCAAGGCTTGCTGGATTTGGCGGCCTATGCCTTCGAAGGCTGGGTTCGGCAGTACCACGCGTACCTGAGGCTTGCCTAGGTCAGTTAGGTCATGAATGTGTGCAGGGTTGTCAGCAGGAATCATGATGGCCAGAACATTGCGGGCATACATCGTTTTATGGATGAGCAAACCCTGTTGTTCCAGAGCAGTAACCCGCTTAAGCCCGGCGGCATAGATATCTGCATGTACCGTCCAGGTCATGTTGCCTACGGTAACGGTGCCTCCTTGCTGAATTTGCTGAGCCAGCAGTCCCGGGGGCAGAGTCTCATAGTAAACGTGTTGTCGATATTCAGGGTAAATGTCGATAAATGCATGAACCAGAGGGGCCATGGCAAAAAAATAATTGCCTCCTACCAGGAGTGAGAGCTGACTGTCCGCGGGATTGCCGTGGAAGTCCGGAAGATTGTCGATGTCAGGGACGGTAAACTCGAGGCCATGCTGGCTAACAGGGTTGTTCTCGCCCTTGCTCCATGGCGGATAAAGGTCATCGGCCTGTACGATCGTGCTTAAGATAACCAGGACAGGCCATAATCGTTGCAGTAATCTGGGTATGAACATAGGAAATCCCTCCCTACTTGGCGTACATGAAACCTGCGAGTTGCAGTTCAGGTAGCGTACCTACGATGCCGGGCGTTAATACCACATCAGGAATCAGGTGGTTGGTAAGTTCAGCGGCAAGGTGAGGTAACGATAATTGGTCCGGATTATTCCCCTGAGCGTGCATTTTGCTGGACAGTTCAAATATTGCATTATGACAGGCGAGAAATACGACACCCCGCGCCTGTAGGGTTGGAATGCTGTTGTCTTGGGGAGAAAAAACGCCTGCCGTGTTTTGCAAGTCATGAGGATCGGCGGATAGGGCGACAGGAATGTTCATCAGGGTGTTGTTTTTGAAGTCGGGGCCAGCTATCTGGCTGAGGTGATATTTGTCCCAGATGTAGTTGTCATAAAGGGCAAGATGCGCTGTGCCATGTGTGCCTGCCAAGACGAGGAAGTCAGCATGGCCAAAAGCAAAAACCTGGGTGTTAAGGGTGTTACGCATCAAGTTAAGCCAGGGGCCATGCAAGTCTGTGGCATCCCACACTTGTTTGTAGGGTGCCGCGTAGTTCATGATCAGGGTTAACGCTTCATGATCCCATTGCGAGGGATGATTGAGGATCATGTCAACCGAGGTGAACTGACGCCGCCGTGGCGTGGCCTTCAGGGTGGTGATCAGTTTTTTTAGCAGTCCTTTATCAGTGATCAGGTCGGTGGGTATTGCCGATGAAGGGGAGGCTAACGCGCTGGCGCTGGCGGTGGCTCCTGCAATAGCAGCACTGGTCATCAGTCCCAGTAAGTCTCTGCGGCTCATTTCCATGGTCATCAGTTCCATATAGGCATAAGAGTATGATGGCTAGTGTAGTAGAGCAAAAGCATACCGGGCATTAAATCAAGCAGCTACCATCAATCCCAGGGTCATAGCGGCTGGAATAAACTGAATGAAAAGTATTTTGCGGTTAGCGGTTGCCGCTCCGTAAAGCCCAGCAATGGCAATGCAGCTTAAAAAAAAGATCTCGTCAGCTCGCCCCGAAGCGCCTTGTGCTGCGCCCCAGAACAGCCCTGCCGCCAGAAAGCCATTATATAAGCCTTGGTTGGCAGCCAGAACTCGGCTTGCCATGGCGGACTCCAGGCTTTGACCAAAAGCGCGCAGACCATACGGGCTGGTCCAGAGAAACATCTCCAACACTAAAATATAAACATGCAGGAGAGCTATCAGTATAACAAGGGCTTCGGTCAGGATTTTCATGAGGTTAAGAGGCTCCCAGCACAGTTTGTAGGTGTTGTCTTAGGTGACGCCATGGCGACTTAGGCTTAGGTCGGTCAGTGATCATGTCTAAGGGCGGGGCGGGCAGCAGTCTGGTGAAGGGGGCCGTTACCTGCTCCGGAGCCACCCATGCCAGAAAATAGTGGTGATTGCCCTGTAAAAGTTCGGGAAGAGGGGCGGTCGGTAATCGCATTAACCATGCATAGCTTTTTTGTTCTTGCGCGAGCTGATTTAACAAGCGGTGGGTATCTACCCAGGGGACATCATGGGGGCGAAGGTAGGCGCTATGACTGCTCGCAGGATAACGTTCAAAGTTTTGCTGACAGTTGACTTGAACGGGCAGGTGATGCACATGCCGCACCACTTCTTTTAAATAACGTTTTTCATCGACCCACAAGCTATGCCAATGACGTATAGAGGTAGGGTCATCATCAGCGGGTCCATGAGGGTATTTTATCGCTAAGCTAAATTCCAGGTTAAAAGCAGCCAGCCCCTGAGTGCCCGAATACAAGACCAAGTGCAGTTCATCGGGCAGTAAGCAATAAGCGTATAAGGAACAACCGCTGGCGCGCAAACTTGCACGCAGGCAGCGTTGCACATGGTGTACCCAGGATAGGCTCAGTACGGCGCTGCGCTGCAACCGAATTTGCACATAGTAGGTACTGTTAGCGAGGTGTAGGGCATGTTTTTTTGGCATCCACCCAGACTAGACGAGATTTTTAGCTTCGCAAGTCTTAAGTGGGTTGCCAGTGGTCGCAGGTGATCAAACCGGTTTCCAGCGCTATGGGTACCCGCGAATCAGCCAGCTGCATGAGAGTTTCTGCCGCGGGTAAGGACAGTTCTGAGTCACTGGCCACAATATTTAACGTGGTTTTGATGGAAATATAACCACCCGTGGTTTTATAGGCTTTCAGGTTGATACTGTCATGGATGCGGCGATAACTCTGCGCATTGCAGTATTCGATATCAGGCTGGTGCGTGATCACAGCAATCTGGTGAGGAGCAACCCTGGCTACTTCATCGAGGGGACGTACCAGTTGGCGCAAGCGACGGGAGGTGGCGACGATCAGCTGACTAATGACGCTGGCATTGTGTTGTTTGCGCAGCGCATCCAAATTAGTCAGCGTGATAAGCAGGTAACAGCAAGCACCGCCGCGCGATGCACAGTGCTTGATGGTATCGCCCAGTCTGCGTACGGCTTGGGCGCGATTGCCCAGTCCGGTCAGCGGGTCCAGCGAACTCATTTTCTTGAGTTTACCATTGGCTTCAATCAGCGCCTGATTGTCACGCAACAAGCGATTGTACATGCTGCTGGTTCGTTCAGCGGCCCAGAGTCGAGGCAGTAGCTGTTCGTTCATCAAGGATTTATTGAGGAAGTCATCAACGCCTTGTTCAAAGGCATATAGTAGGGCGTCGCCGCCTTCTTTGGCGGTGAGCAAAATAACATAAGTAAAGTGATTCGAGGCTTCGTCGAGCTGACGAATCGATTGTGTCAGGGCGAGTCCATCCATTTCAGGCATAAGCCAATCAGCAATTAAAATGCTGGCGGGGCGTGCTTCCTGCTTGATCAGAGCATCCGATGCAGAATGGGCGTGACGTACATCAAGGTAGCCTGCACCCTTGATCAGACGGTTGATCATGACACTTGAAAACTTGGCATCATCGACGACTAGTATGGAGATGTCGGTGTTGGGCATGTCCAGTAATCCTTAACATCAGCGTAAGTAAGTAGTCAGCGAGTGCATCATAGATTATTTGAATTATGAACTCTTCCCGCCTCTGCAGTTAACTTTAGGCCAGTGCAGCATGCTAAGCAACAGGAATAGTCCAGGGAAACTGAGTAAAAGACAGAGTAGAAAAAAATGGCTCCATCCTAAATGCTCGACCAACCACCCGCTGCTGGCATTGATCAGCGATCGTGGTAAAGCGGCCGCCGAGGTTAGCAGGGCAAATTGCGTAGCGGTATAACGCATGGATGTTTGTTGGGCCATGTACGCAACCAGCGCTGTCGTGCCCAGTCCTACGCCAAAGGCTTCGCCGGCGATAACGCCAGCCAGCGCAAAAATGCCGTGATGGCCCCAACTCAGCCACCAAAAACCCAGAATGGAGCTGGCCTGTAAAACGCCATAAATCCACAACGAACGAACTATCCCTAAGCGCAGCATGCCCATACCACCCACTAATCCACCGGTGACGCTGGCGATCAGGCCGGCTTGTTTGGCGACTAAACCCAGCGTGCTACGGCTGAATCCCATATCAAGGTAAAAGGGTGTGGCCAGTGTCGTGGCTAAACCATCGCCCAATTTGTAGATCATGACGAACAGTAAAATAAGCAGGGCTTGTCGTACGCCATGGCGTTCAAGAAAATCCTTGAAGGGAAAAACAAGGGCTTCGCGCAGATGCTGAGGGGCAAAATTTGAGCTTGCAGGCTCGCGCATGAGCAGGCTCATGGCTATGCCGGGTAGTAAGAACAGTGAACAGATCATAAATACCCAGGGCCAGGCGATCACGTCAGATAGCACCAGGGCCAGCGATCCAGGAATGAGTCCGGCAATTTTATAAGCATTAACATGCAGGCTACTGCCCAGGCCTAGCTCTTCATCAGGCAGGATTTCTCGTCGCAAAGCATCCAGCGCGGTATCCTGACTGGCGCTAAGCAGGCTGATGAGTAGTGCCCAGGCGCTGACCGCCCTCAGGTCGTGAGGCGATGTCCAGCCCAGGCCAATGAAGGCGATGATCAAGCCTATCAGGCAACCCAGTATCCAGCTGCGACGCCGCCCTAGTGATGCTATGGACCAGCGATCCACCCAGGGCGCCCAAACCACCTTCAGGGCATAAGGCATCATCAGTAGACTGGTTAGCCCTATGCTGGTCAGGTTAATGCCAGCACTGCGTAGCCATGCCGGCAACAAATAGATAAACATGAACAGGGGGAGTCCTGAACTGAAGCCGCTGACGAGACAGATCAGCATACGGCGCGAGCAAAGCACGCGATTCCAACGCTCAGTCATGGATAAGTTTCCCGCGACACAGATGCCAGCCCTCCAAGTGCAGTCGCTCACATTGGGTACGCCCTTCGCGGCTGTGCTCGTCCAGCCCTAAGCGCTTATCTGCGCGCACGACCCTCCACCAGGGCAGGTGATCTGGGCAGTCACGCAGCCAGCGTGCAACCAGTCGGGCCGAGCCAGGATAACCGCTGCGTCTTGCCAACTCACCATAACTGCATAACTCTCCGGGCTTAAGGCTGGCGAGGGTTTGCAAAATGATATGCTTTTTCTCCAGGGCATGATCGCGTAACATGGGTTTGGGGTGAAATCTCAAGTCGAGGGGGAGGTTTAGTGTGGTGAAGTCTGCCGATCTTCGCAAGGCCCAGTTGTTGCTGTATGGGCATCATGCCTTGGCTCTGGGCACCGCCTCCTTGCAAGTGCCTGGGTATCCGTATGTGTCATTGGCTAGCTATGTGATGGGTTCGGATGGTTGTCCTTTGGTTTTGATATCTGAATTAGCAGAACACACCAACAATCTGAGACAGGATGCGCGTTGTTCGCTGTTGGTAACAGATGAGGGGGCGGCGGGGCCGGAGCAGGCGCGGCTGACTCTCATCGCAGACGCGATGCCCCTGGCTGCAGACGAGGTGGCTCTGGAAGCTCAGCGTTTTTATCGTTATTTTCCGCAGATGCAGGACTTTCATACACGGCTGGATTTTAGGTTTTTTCGTCTGCATCCCTTGCAAGGGCGCTTTATTGCTGGTTTTGGGCGTGCCTATTGGTTAGATTGGGAGCCCCCCAAGACAAGTTTGTCCGTTGAGGCTGAAGCGACTTTAATTCGTCGTATGAACGAACAATCCTCATTGTCCGTGGTGGGGATCGATCCGCTGGGTATGGACTGGCGGCATGGTGAAAGTAGGCATCGTCATGTTTTTGAGATCGCCGTGGCCAGTGGAGAGGAGTTAGAACGCCGTGCCTTGGCGGCCTGGTCAGGAATTTTTACGGATCTCTCTTGAAATGCATAGGCTCAGCCCCATCTCGCTAACAGCCGTGTGGCGACCTGAATTAGGGTCACGCGGGTTTCCCCTGGTTTTGCGGTAGGGACCGCACCGGGAAGACTGGAACCTTGAACCAACTGATAGGAGTGAACACGATGAAGATGCGTCCTCTACATGATCGCGTCGTTATTCGTCGCGTGGACGAAGAAGCTAAGACGGCTGGTGGTATTTTGCTGCCAGGTAATGCTGCTGAGAAGCCCTCACAAGGCGAAGTGATCGCAGTAGGTAAGGGTATTTCCTTGGAAAATGGCGACCTGCGCGCTTTAGACGTCAAGGCTGGCGATAAGGTGTTGTTCGGTCAGTATGCCGGGTCTACGGTGAAGATCGATGGTCAGGAGTACCTGATCATGAAGGAAAGCGAAATTTTCGCTATCCTCGAAGCCTGATTTCCGCTAGTTCCACTTGGATGAATTAATGAGGTCGTAAGAAATGGCAGCTAAAGACGTTAAATTTGGCGACAGTGCGCGCGCCAGAATGATTGCCGGTGTTAATGTCCTGGCCGATGCAGTGAAAGTGACTCTGGGGCCTAAAGGCCGCAACGTAGTGATTGACAAGTCCTACGGTGCTCCAGCGATTACCAAAGACGGTGTCACCGTCGCCAAGGAAATCCAGCTCAAAGACAAGTTTGAAAATATGGGTGCCCAGCTGGTCAAGGAAGTGGCTTCCAAGACGGCTGATGTTGCTGGTGATGGCACGACTACCGCCACGGTACTGGCTCAGTCCATACTGAATGAAGGCATGAAGGCCGTTGCTGCTGGCATGAACCCGATGGACCTTAAGCGTGGTATTGATAAGGCTACCCTGGTTGCTGTCGAAGCGATTAAGTCATCCGCTGCTCCTTGCAAAGACTCCAAGGCCATTGCTCAAGTAGGTTCCATTTCAGCAAATTCTGACACCAGTATCGGTGATCGTATCGCTGAAGCCATGGAAAAGGTCGGCAAGGAAGGTGTGATCACGGTTGAAGAAGGCAGCGGCTTTGAAGATACGCTTGAAGTTGTCGAAGGCATGCAGTTTGATCGTGGCTATGTGAGCCCGTACTTCGCCAATAAACAGGACACCATGACTGCCGAACTGGACAGCCCCTTCATCCTGTTGGTTGACAAGAAAATCTCCAATGTTCGTGAAATGATCCCGGTTCTGGAAGCTGTTGCCAAATCAGGCAAGCCATTGTTGTTGGTGGCTGAAGATGTTGAAGGTGAGGCACTGGCAACCCTCGTGGTTAACAGCATGCGTGGTATCGTCAAGATCTGTGCCGTTAAGGCCCCAGGCTTTGGTGATCGCCGTAAGGCTATGCTGCAGGATATCGCTGTGCTGACTGGAGCTACCGTGATCTCTGAAGAAATCGGTCTAAGCCTGGAAAACGCCAGCTTGAACGATTTGGGCAGTGCCAAGAAAATCATCGTTGCCAAGGAAAATACCACGATTATCGATGGTTCCGGACGTAAGGATGATATCGATGCTCGCGTTAAGCAGATTCGTATGCAGATCGAAGAAGCCACGTCTGATTATGATCGCGAAAAGCTGCAGGAGCGTGTAGCTAAGCTGGCCGGCGGGGTTGCAGTGATCAAGGTGGGCGCAGCAACTGAGGTAGAGCTCAAGGAAAAGAAAGATCGCGTTGATGATGCCTTGCATGCAACCCGTGCAGCTGTTGAAGCGGGTGTGGTAGCTGGTGGCGGCACAGCTTTGGTACGTGCTATTGATTCGCTGGTTAGCCTGCAGGGCGCCAATCCGGATCAGGATGCTGGCATCAAGATCCTGCGTCGTGCGTTGGAATCGCCTTTGCGCCAGATCGTCAGCAATGCGGGCGAAGAGGCTTCCGTCGTGCTCAATCGCGTGAAGGAAAATAAAGGCAATTTTGGTTACAACGCTGCCACGGGTGTTTACGGTGATATGCTGGAAATGGGTATTCTGGATCCAGCCAAGGTTACCTTCACAGCTTTGCAGAACGCAGCCTCCGTCGCTGGTCTGATGTTGACCACAGAAGCGATGATTACCGAGTTCCCAGAAGACAAGTCCGCGGCTGCTCCTGATATGGGTGGTATGGGCGGTATGGGTGGCATGGGCGGTATGATGTAAGCTATAGCCCTCTTAAGGCTGTAGGAGTAGGCTCCGGGGTTATTCTCGGGGCCTTTTTGTTGTTGGTCGGCAGCGGGATGCATGTGCGAATAAGATCTGTTATCATTCAATAATCGTATACATTCGTATTGAGGTGACATGATGCATGCTGAACGTGAAATTACAGCTCTAGGTCTGCACATAGGTATACCTGCACTGATCCTCTTCATGTTGTTTATTGTGGGTGATCTGGCCTATAAAGCTAAGGCGGGGCGCTTTGGTACCCTGGTATTATTTGGTGCTCTGGGTATGGGTGCTTTAGGTTTTGTCGTGAAGGTTGTCGTTTCTCACTACGTCGTCTAGGCGATTTCGAAACGACCTTTGCCCTTGGACTTGGCTCGGTACATCGCTGAATCAGCATCGCTGAGTAGTTGGTCTATGCTCACATTCTGATTTTTTTCGGCAATGGCTATGCCCATGCTACAGGTGAGTCGGGTTGGAATCTTGGCGATGAGAGCAGGATCCTGCAGGCTATCTTGAATCTTGTTAGCAATAAGTGTGACGTCCTGCTGAGGATTGTCCAAGCCCTCTAGGGCAATGATGAACTCATCCCCAGCCCAGCGAGCGACCGTATCGGTTTGTCGGATAGCCGCAATGAGGGTGCGACTTAGGTGCTGCAGAACCTGATCACCGTATTGCTGCCCATGTTGGTCGTTCAATGCCTTGAAGTTATCAAGATCCAGGAACAGTAAGGCTAGGCCGCGGTCAGCTCGTTGACGACGCGCCAGGGCGCCGCGCAGCTGAGTCGTAAAAGCGCGACGATTAGGCAGCGATGTTAAGGGGTCGTGCGTGGCTTCGTAGGAAAGTTGATCTTCCAGTGCTTTGCGGTCGCTGATATCAAAAACCAGAACATAAAAACCTTGAACAACACCCGCTTGTACATCAGGGATATAGCTGGTTTGTACATAGGTATGTCCTTTCAAGGTCTCCATCTCATTTTCAAACTGAGTTTTTAGACCGCGTAGGGCTTTGCGTATATGAGGTTCAGCGCGAGCGTAAGCAATTTCATCAAGAACCTGGCTTAAATGTTGGCCGACCAGGGTATCAGCTTCATAACCTAACCAGTCGGTATACATCGCATTGCAGAACTTATAGCGAACTTCCGTGTCGACATAGGCTACCAGGGCGGGCACATGCTGGGTCAACAGGTGAAAACCATGTTGGCTCGCCTTAAGTTGCTGGACATAAGCATCCATGACTTTCTGATGCGAGGAGATAAGGTTCTGCTCTTGTTCAAGACGATGAAAAAACTGTTGAGCTAAATCAGCAACGTCGTGTAGCGATTGCAAGTCTTGTGCGCTGAATGTTCGCGGTTGATTGTCTAACAGGCACAAGGTTCCTAGCGCATGCCCCTGCTGTGAACGCAGGGCTAGTCCGGCATAAAACCTGAGGTAAGGTTCTCCCGTAACCATGGGGTGTCGTGAGTAGTTGTTGTCTTGAAGTGCATCCGCAATGATCATGGGCTGAGATCGTTCTAGGGTATGAGCACACAACGCAAGATGGCGCGGAATTTCAGATAATTCGGTACCACAGCGAGCAACGAACCATTGCCTGTCCTGATCAATCAGCGAGATAAGAGCGATGGGGACTTTGAACAGTTGTTGAGCCAGGCGCGTGATACAGGCTAGTTCTTCAGGCAAAGGCTGATCGAGTAATTTAAGCTGATGTAGCACCTGCAGTCGCTGCGCTTCATCAGTAGGTTCTTGGGGGTTGATCACGCGCGTAGTCTGCCCTGACAAATCCGTACGCTAACTATAGCTGTTTTATGAGAAAGCTGCGTGGTGTTGTTGTGAATTTCAGCCTAATCTTGGTAGAGGTGGACATCCTATAAATCTAACTTAAGGAGGTTTTTTATGCAGAACCAACAAGTTACCACCGCATTTGAACTGCTTGGCGTGCGTGTTGTTCGAAGCCTGGGATTGGTGAGAGGGATTACCGTGCGTTCTCGTTCACTCGTCGGTAATTTTTTCGGGATGTTACAGACCTTATTTGGCGGCAATATCTCTATCTATACCCAGTTATGCGAGCGAGCTCGCCAAGAGGCTTATCAGGAGATGTGTCGACATGCCCTGAATATGGGCGCCAATGCCATCATCGGCGTACGCTTTGATAGCACTGATTTGATGCAAGGGCTGACGGAAGTTTTGTGTTACGGGACCGCTGTGGTGGTTGAGTGATGTGGCCAGCTCCCTCTGAACTCTTGGCTGGAATTTTGTTCGGCACGATAGGTTTTATGGGTTGGCGTTATGGCAGGAGGCATCAGCAACCTACGACCTGGGCCTTGGGTATTGCGCTGATGGTTTATCCCTATCTGGTCAGTGGACCTCTTATGCTCTGGGGGACGGGGGTGTTATTGACGATTTTGCTCTGGGCATGGCGATGACTGTGCAGTCAGTATACGTTTGCATTTTGAAGTTGGGTCATCTTTGATCTGCGACATAAATAGGTTGTGGCGTTATGGCAAACTTCTCTGATCTTTGGGAGCGAGGAGTGTAGGTTGATGACCGCAAGCATGGCGTTTGATCCAGAAAATACAGAGTTTTGGGAGCGACAGGGAAGAAAGCTGGCGCAACGTAATCTGTTGATCTCTAGTCTGAGCCTGATGTTGGCGATCGCTGTTTGGATGAGTTGGTCAGTTTTGGTGCTGTGGTTGCCGCAGGCAGGGTTTCATCTGGATGCAACACAGTTATTTATGCTGACGGCAGCTCCTGCCTTCTCGGGAGCCATTTTGCGCTTAATTTATGCGGTGGCGGTAACCCGCATGGGAGGGCGTATGTTCACCGTGTTATCTACCCTGAGTTTATTACTGCCCGCACTGGCCATGGGTTGGGTGGTACAGGATACCGCTACCCCCTTTGTGCTGTTATTAGGAGTCGCTTTATTGGCTGGGTTGGGGGGCGGCAGTTTCGCTTCAGCGATGGCTTATACCAGCCAGATGTTTCCTGGGCGTAGTCAGGGATCTGCTTTGGGGATGACAGCAGGGCTAGGTAACCTGGGTATTTCACTATTACAGGGGGTCGGGCCCTGGGTGATGCAGCACCCCATGTTTGGTCTCTTGAGTGGTCATTCGATGTTGATGCAACATCATGGTTTCTGGCTGCAGAACCTGGGCTGGATATGGATTCTGCCCATTGTTTTTGTGGTGATGCTGGCGGAGTTAGGCATGGAAGATATCAGGCCTGCGCCCATTACCCTGAAGGATATACGCCAGGCCTTTCGACACGGTGAAAATGCTTGGTTGGCCTGGTTGTATTTAGGTAGTTTTGGTTCATTTATTGGCTTTTCAGCGATTTTTGGTTTGTTGGCAAAAAATCAGTTTCCGCATGAGGATCTGGGTATCTATCTTGTTTTGGGGCCTATGTTGGGAGCCCTATGCATGCCTCTGGGGGGGCGCATGGCCGATCGAGCGGGAGGAGCGCGGTTATCGTTTGTCCTGTTCATGCTGATTATGCTGGCAGTTAGTGGATTGTTTTTCAGCCTGCCTTCGGGAGATGATGGCAGTCTGGATGGATTTGTTGCGGCATTTTTCGGGTTGTTTCTGTTGACGGGTATGGCGCATGGCGTTGTTTTAGCCATGCTACATGCCGTATGCCAACAGCATCAGGGCAGTGATGTGGCCAAGGAACGTGCTGTATTGCTGGGTATATCAAGCGCCTTAGGTGCCGTGGGTGGATTTTTTATTCCGGTCATGCTCGCGTCATCACTGGCCTTATGGGGCGGCGCGCAATTGGCTTTATTCGGGTTCCTGCTGTTTTATGCCAGTTGCTGGGTAGCATCCTGGTGGTTCTGGAGAATGCGGGATACCTTATTGTAAAGGCTTGCGACCCCATAGAGAGTGCCTGAAATTGTTCAGGTGCTCTCAAAGCGTCTGATGCTAATGCCCGCGATACTGGCCATCTGGCAATGGATGCCGCGCTTTTCAAATTCAGCCAGCATTTCATTCATAATGATTTTTTCCACTTCGGCTTCAACATCGGTCACGAGCTTACCTATAATGGCAGTGAGCGGGCCTCGATGTTCCTTGACCAAGTCATCTAGGTTGGTAATTTCAATGGCGATCATGGCGTTGTCTCAAAGCCTTTGGTTCGTGATGATAGCGATTGCCCACAGGGCTGTATAGATGAGGGGTGTTTCGGGTGCTAATCGTAACCACAGCATTGCTGTCAGCGTTTCTATCGTCCCTGATCACTTTGGTGGTGGGTAGTTATTTGTATGTTCGCTATGTTCGTCCTCGCTGGGAGAGGCGTTTGCAGGATTTGCATCAGGAAATCGGACGCTTGGTGGAAACCCGTGTACGTAAGGCTATGGCAGAAGCATTGAGTGATACCTCGGCTGCCGATGTGCTGCGTGATCGTACCTGGCAGGTTGCTCGCAGTGGTGCGGATATGGTGAATGATGGCTTGAATGTATTGTTAGGTAGGCGCAAACGGGACTGATCGTATCAGGTGAGCGTGCGGCTCAGTAGCAGGGCAAAGGCAATGAGCAAAATGATCTTGTAACCTGACTCCAAGTGTCCCTGTTCTACGCCGGGGAGCCAGAGTGCAGCTGCAGCCAGAGCCATCAGTAGGGCCAGGTCAAAGCGACGTTGACGTCGCATCTGCGAGGCGTGTTGTTGTAATTGTTCTTGTTGCTGTTCTAGTCGCTGATTGAGCGTCTTAAGCTGTAGCAAGGTGTCACGGAGCAGTCCGGGTATAGGCGTAAGTTCTTGTAGCCAGCCAGCATCATTACGGCGTAATCGTTCCAAAATATCGCCTACATTGACATGCTCACGTAGCCATCGGGTAAAGGCTGTTCTTAGGTCAAATTCGCGCAGGATATGGGTCAGGGCTAATATTTTCTCAGACTTGCCCCAGATATTGATGTCTTCAAACGAAATTTTCAGGCCTAGCAAGTAACGGCCCAGGGTATTCAGACTGGTAATGATACGGATGTCGGCGTGGCCTGGATATTCATCACGCACTTCCATGCCTTCATGATCTATGATCAGATAGAACACCATATAAGGTTCGCGAATTTTAAGTTTGATAACGGTGCCAGCATGGGCTATTAACGATGTCGTCGTTTCAGGATCGAGTGCCAGGGCGGTGTTGAGCAAAGCCTCCAGGGTGCCTAGGGCGACGTAGTGTCCAAGGCTGGAGGGTTGCTGGTCAGAATGTTCGCTGGTATCGGGCATGTTGGAAAGAAGGCCATCAGTTCGGGTCATTGTAGTATTTAAGGGGCTAAAACATCCACTTGCCGTTGAGGCTGTGCACGAATGGCCCGCTTGCCACTGTAACCGTTGTTCCCATAGCACTACAATCACCGGCATGACAATTCCATGACGACAGCATCGTCAGATTCAAACCGACTCTTTGAGGGAGAGATGGCTTGCCACAGCTTGTCGGGTTAGTGCATACGCACAGCTTGCTGCCGTGCTTGCCCATCCTGCTATCGTTGGTATCAGGTTTGGCATTGCGGTTCATGTTGCTATATCCAGGTCAGCCCTCGCGGTGGTGGCCGTGGCTGGGTTTTATTCCTGCTCAGGCGCCAAGGTATGCCTGTCGTTTGTGGCAGACGGTATTTCCCGGAGCATCGAGTACGGATATCTGGCTGGAACGTATGCAGCCGGAGCGTATGGCTAAACATCTGTCACGCTTGGCGGCGCAGCGCATGCCTTGGATCATGGATCAATGTTTTTCGGGTGAAGATGCTGTTCGTTGGGAAAATCTGCCACCCTGGGTCAAGGAGCCCATATATCGCCATGCCCGGCATGAATTAGAGCGTTGGTTTGATGATTGGATAGAAGATGTTCTTAAAAAAAGTCGTGCCTGGTTGGATTTTCAGTCATGGGTTGCTCAGGATATGCTGCGTTCAGGGCAGTTAGTGGATGGTTTTTCTGCCTTATTGCCTTTAACTCCGCGCGTATTAGGGGTGTGGGTGGCTGGAGGTTTTTTATGCAGTCTGCCCGGATGGTTGCCTGGGGGATTAAGCCCCGTGCATTTTTTTCTGGAAGTATTCATGGCCCTGTCATGGCCATGGTGGCTAGCTGCTTGGTCATGGCGTTGGGAGCCTGCAGCAGAATTACCTGTGGGCTGGACAGCCTGGTTATTGCGGGATGTCCTTGATACAAGGAAGATTCTGGGGGCTCTGTTTCTCAGTCATGAAGAGGGTATGGAAAAGCTGTTGGCCCAACATATGGATCGTTTGTTGAGCCCGGATGTGTTTACCCGGTTGTTTAAACGGTGGTTGGGTCATGCCGCATGGATACGCTTACAGCACCGGGCACGTGCTTTAGCGCGTCCCATGCTGCTCAGTGGTTTGGCGGAACCCACCTGGAAACGGGAAGCGACAGAGTACGTAAGGCCTTATGTGCAGGAAAGTCTGTCCGAGCAACATCGGCCCGCCTTGCGTGAGTTTCGAGGCTGGTTACTCGCTTCGCCGCATGGACTATGGGGTTTGCCCTGGGCGATTTTGCTGGCCATGATTTTTAGTCAGTTAACCCACTTTGTCAGTTGAAGGGGGTTGTGTACAATTCGTTTTTTGGGGAGGTGACCTGATGAGTGATGCAAAGCGCAGAGCAGAGCGTAGCAAGATCAAGGGGGCAGGAGCTCAGGGTGGGGACTTGCGTCGATACACCCAACAGATCTGGTTGGCAGGGCTAGGTGCATTTTCCCGCAGTGATGAGGAGGGGGGTAAATTTTTTGATGCGCTGGTCAAAGCGGGTGAAGAAATTGAGCATAGAACCCGCGAGGCTGCAGGGATGGTTGAAGAGGTACGCGGACGTATGCGGGAAAAAGCCAGTGATACCCTGGGCAGGGTTGAACGTGTACTGGATGATGGTTTGAGCAGTACCCTGGGGCGTTTGGGTATTCCATCGCAGCGTGATATTGAAACACTGCATTCTCGACTGGATGCCTTGACAGACCTTTTGCAAGAGCTTAGAAGTCATGAAAAGCCCTCCAATGCATCCAAAACTGATAAAAATCAGGAGAATTGATGCGCTGAGATGTGAACTGATTCATGTCTTGAGCAAGTGATGAGCTGAGGGGCTGGTCTTAAACATTTAATTGACGTTATAGTACTGACAGTGTTATCTGGAGTATAGACTCCCTGGGGATGGCATCATGGCCGTTGAAATGCGTAAATTGTCTGTGGATCATCTGAGCAAGGGCATGTTTGTGTCCAGGCTCGATAGGCCGTGGATCGAAACGCCGTTTCCCCTGCAGGGCTTTTTTATCCGTGAACTTTCAGAGATTGATACTTTGCGGCGCTATTGTCGTGAAGTTTATATTGATGTTGCTCGAAGTGCTGGCGTGGCGATGGGGGATTCAGGTTCTGTACGTCCCCTCAGTGCTGCAAGCAAACCCAAAGCAGGTAATTACCCTACGCTAGTAGCCATGCCTGATGAAGTGGCCTCGGGTGCCATGATTTTTGAGCAGTTCACTTCTACGGTCAGCCAGGTTTTTGATCAGATGAAGCAGGGGCATTATCAAGCCCTGTCAGCAACTCAGGATGTGGCTTCGGGTATCGTGGACAGTGTGATCCGCAATCCGGATGCCATGGTGTGGTTAGCCCGCATGCGTGATAAAGATGGTTATAGTTATGCACATGCTATAAGGGGCTCTATCTGGGCTATTGTATTTGGCCGTTACCTGGGCTTAAGCAAGGCGACCCTGGATGGGTTGGCTTTGGCCGTGTTGTTGATGGATGTGGGTAAAACACGCCTACCTACGGAACTTCTGCGTAAGCCTCGCCTGACTGCGGAAGAGCGTGAGGCCATGAAGACGCATGTCAATTATAGCCTTGAAATTCTGGGTCAGTCGCCGTGGGTTAATCCCGCCATGCTGACTGTGGTGGCGCAGCATCATGAACGTTTTGATGGATCAGGCTACCCCCGTGGGCTGGCGGGCAATGCTATAGCTCCCCTGGCCAAAATAGCGGGTATCGTTGATACCTATGATGCGATGACCAGTCCACGTCAACATAGTCAGGCGTTAACTTCGGTCGAGGCGGTTTCCCGGTTGTATGAGCTGCGGAATCAGACCTTCCAGGCGAGGCTGGTTGATGAGTTTATACAAGCCATAGGCGTCTATCCCACGGGAACTTTGGTGCGACTGAGCTCGGAACAAGTCGGTATTGTCATGGAGCAGAATCAACAAAGACGATTGCGTCCGAAAATTCTGTTGCTGCTTGATCGGCAGAAGCAACGTTTGTCCAGTCCAGCGATACTTGATTTGAGCTCGATAACGCATGATGATCGCGGTGAACCTCTTAAAATTGCGGGCAGTCTGCTAGCGGGTAGTTTTGATCTATATCCTGAGCAGTGGCAGCTGAACGCCGCTGCCGCCTAATGTTCTGCGTTGCCAGATAATCCTTGAAAGCATACGGCCAGCATATGCTGGCGTATGTCTTCCTGGCTTAAGTCACTAAAAGTTTGCAGGAACTCTACCGTAGGGTCGCAGGTTCGTGCGTAATAACTGAACAAGATCACCATGTCGGGTAGTGCAGGACTGAGATCCCCTGCTGCTTTGGCTTCTTGAATCAGCTGCAGAATGCGTAGGTTTAACGGGGTCATGGCAGCCATATAGTCTGAGTTACGCATGAGCATGTCGCGTATAGTGGCATGGGTCGAAGGGAGAAAGGGTAGCCCTCCCTCGAGTCGAACATCTATGGCCCAGGCCAATAAGGCGCTTAGTTGGCCGTAGGCAGACAGGTCTGGCTGCAGCGTATTAAGGGTGTGCTGAGCTTGAACTAACAAACGAGTCATCGTTGCCGCGACCAAGTCCTCTCGGCTTTTAAAGTGTTTATACAGGCTGGGTTTGGATATCCCCACACGTACAGCAATATCATCCATGGTTAATTGATCAAAGCCACGTTGTGCAAGCGCGTCCGTCGTAGCATCCAGGATAGCTGTTTCGCGTAGTCGAAACGCATGATCTTTAAAGCTCATATTACTCTCTCATAAAAAATTTTACTAATGAGTAGATTTTTTTTGCCCTTAGTGTTTATATGATACCACATCGTTAAAAGAACTACTGAACGTTATGAGTATTAAAAATAGACGACATCCAGGTCAGCGTATTGCTGTGGTGGGTTCGGGAATAGCCGGTTTAGCTTCGGCCTATTTGCTGAGCACACAACATCATGTCACGTTGTTTGAAGCGGATTCGCGCATGGGTGGCCATGCCCATGCCGTTGATATCACGCTGGAAGGTAAGACCTGTGCGGTGGATACCGGATTTTTGGTGCTGAATGAACACACTTATCCAAATTTATTGGGACTATTCAAGGAGTTGCAAGTTGCAACCTGTCCCAGTGATATGAGCTTTTCAGTCAGCTTGGGTGAGGGGGCGCTGGAGTGGTCAGGGACCAGTCTCGACACGGTTTTCGGGCAGCGGCGTAATCTACTCAATCCTGAATTTTGGGGAATGTTGCTGGATCTGTTGCGTTTTAACCGGCTCGCTGAGACTAATCTGCTCATGGCCAGGCAGCGTGAACTTTCTCTCGGTGACTTGCTGCAGGAGCAAGCCTATGGTGAAGCCTTTCGTCATCACTACTTGTTGCCCATGGCTGCCTGTATTTGGTCAAGCCCTAGTCAGGAGATTTTGCGATATCCTGCGGCCAGTTTTTTACAATTTTGTATGAATCATGGGTTGTTGCAGATCAGTGGTCGACCGAAGTGGTTAACTGTGGTTGGCAGTTCTCGCAGTTATGTGGAAAAACTACTGGCTGAGGTTGCCAGCCCCAGAACCTCCAGTCCTGTAGACTCCATCGAACGCGATCATCAAGGAGTTTGGATAACAAGTCGGGGTCTGCGTGAACACTTTGATGCTGTCGTGCTCGCAGCCCATGCTCCAGATGCTCTTGCCATGCTGCATGATGCTGACGAGGATGAGCGCTCCCTATTGGGAGCCATACATTACCAAAAAAATCAGGCTTGGTTACATACCGATACCCGTTGGCTACCTGCCATGCATAAGTTATGGGCGGCTTGGAATTATCGTGCCGAACAAAATCTGCCAGGGCAGCCAGTCTGTGTCAGTTATTGGTTAAACAAGCTGCAACCTCTGCCTTTTCAAACGCCTGTCCTAGTGACGTTGAACCCCAGCAGTGAGCCAGAAGGGGTGTTAGGACAATATACCTATGAACACCCTTTGTTCGATACGGCAGCGTTACATGCGCAGCGGCAGTTGCCAGGTTTGCAGGGTAGACGTCACACCTATTATGCCGGTGCTTGGACACGGTATGGATTTCATGAGGATGGCTTACGCTCGGCGCTACAAGTCGCCAAGTGCTGGGGCATTGAACCGGCATGGTCGCAGCTGTGAAGACTTCCCCCATGGGCTGGGTCTATCAGGGGCATGTCATGCATGAGCGTTTGCGGCCCCATCGTCACGCTTTTGTCTATCCGGTTTTCTTTTTGCGTATAAACCTCAAGTTCTGGAAGGAATTGGATCAGTTTTGGTTGGGTATAGATCGCTGGGCACCACTCGCCTTATATCGCTGTGATATGGGGCCCCGTGATGGTTCGGACTTAATGGTATGGGCACGCCAACTCTGGTCCAGTCACGGCATAGAAATCCAGGGGGACATTCATCTGCAGACGTTTCCTCGTGTATGGGGTTATGCCTTTGTGCCGGTAAGTTTTTTCTATGGCTATGACGATCAAGGCTTGCTCAGGTCGGTGATTGCTGATGTCAATAATACGTTTGGTCAGCACTGCCATTACATCGTAGCCGATGCTGAAGGTCGGCCACTCACCGAACAAAGCCAACTGCGCGTTGAGAAAACCATGCATGTTTCGCCTTTTTTTAAGGTGGAAGGCCATTATGAATTTCATATCCGTGAGAAAGATTCTAGTTCTTGGATGGGCATTAACTATGGTGATGGTGCTGGATGTCTGATTAAGACTGCCATTGCGGGTCAACGGCAGCCTCTCAGTGCTGGAAGCCTGAGGCTGGCTTGGATGAAGCAGCCTTTGCTGACCTTGGGGATTACGGCACGGATACTGGGACAGGCTTGCCGGCTATGGGCTCAGGGTTTGACATTTTACAGTCTGAATAAAATTAATCGCAGGCATAGGTAAACACCATGAACGAACCACAAGACATGACGTTCCGCAGCTCCTCAGTAACGGCTAGTGCTAAAGTATTTTTGGATCTTTTAAGTCATGCTCAACATGGACATATGACGCTGGTAAGTCCTGGGGGATCTCGTACAGTTTTTGGTGATGCCAGAGATGAGCCTGGAGCACAGTTGCAAATTGCTGACTGGCGTGCTTGTTCGCAAGTATTGGCGCACGGAGATATTGGCTTTGCCGAAGCATATCGCCAGGGCTGGTTGGATTCTCCAGACCTGACCGCGGTACTGCGTTTTGCCATGCAAAATGAAGAACACATGAAGCAGGCGGTTTGGGGGCAGCGCTGGGGTCAGCTGTTTTTTGTGTTGTTGGATAGGTTGCGTTCCAATACCCGCCGAGGTAGTCGTCGCAATATCCATGCTCATTACGATATCGGTAATGAATTTTACCGGTTATGGTTGGATGAGGGGTGGTCCTATTCAAGTGCCTGGTTTGAGGGTCGCTATGACATAACGCTGGAACAGGCTCAGGAAAATAAATATCGCAGAGTTTTTGAGCAACTGAATTTGAAGCCTGGTCAGCGTGTCCTGGAAATTGGTTGTGGCTGGGGAGGGTTCGCGGAGTATGCAGCGCAGCGTGGTGTACAGGTTCATGGCATAACACTTTCTACAGAGCAGTTGTCCTTGGCACAGCAGCGCATCAAGTCGGACTTGGTCGAGCTGGAGTTGTGTGATTATCGCGATGTACAGGGGCAATATGACGCGATTGTCTCTATAGAGATGTTTGAAGCCGTGGGTGAGCCCTATTGGCACAAGTACTTCAAAGTGGTGCACGATCGACTTGTACCAGGTGGTAAGGCATTGATTCAGTCCATAACTATGGAAGATTCACGATTTGCTAATTATCGCCGAAGTAGCGACTTTATTCGTCAATTTATATTTCCTGGGGGGATGCTGCCTTCCGTCAGTCGCTTTGTTGGTATAGCTGCACAACAGCAGTTAGCGCTGGTGCAAAGTCTGGAGTTTGGCAAGGACTATGCGGAAACCTTGCGGCGCTGGCGTCAGCGTTTTGAGTCCGTGTTACCTGCTGTAAAGGCATTAGGTTTTGATGATACGTTTATCAAGACGTGGCGACTTTACCTGGCCTATTGTGAGGCTGGTTTTGATGAACAGCGCACGGATGTCGTGCAATTTCTGATGCAGCGAAGCTGAGGAGGTATCATGAGATATCGTTATTTGATCAGCTTGTTGCCATGGATGTTGGGTGCCTGTTCAAGTCAGCAAGTTAAGGAATATTCGGAACTAACGCCCCGTTTTAATGCCCTTGAGTATTTTCAGGGTACGGTCGAAGGTACCGGAATGTTTCAGGATCGTCATGGCCGGGTCCTGCGCCGTTTTACCGTGCAGGCTCAGGGTATAAGGCAAGGTAACGCGCTGGATCTGCATGAAGTATTTGATAACCTGGATGGTACGCATCCTACGCGAACGTGGCATCTATTTTCCCCTCATCCAGGAGAACTCACGGGACATGCTGCTGATGTTGAGGGAGAGGCCACCGGTCAGATGGCGGGTAATACTTTGCACTGGAACTATATTTTGGATCTTCCTGTCCATGGGTATACGGTTCCAGTTCGCATGGATGACTGGATGTACGCTATCGATGCCAACCATGTCCTCAACGTGACGCGTATGAGTTTTTGGGGCTGGACCTTGGGTCATGTCACCTTGGCATTTTCTAAGCCAAAGGAGGGGGATCATGTTGCGCCCCCTCAATAAACCTTTGCAGCACTGGAAGGATCAACGCATTTGGTTGATAGGAGCCTCTAGCGGCATTGGTGCCGCCCTGGCGCGCGACCTTTTGCAAGCCGGAGCTAGGGTTGCCTTGAGTGCCCGCGATGAAATGGGATTACAGACCGTAGCGGGCAGGCATGAACAGGCCATGATCTTGCCCCTGGACGTGCTTGATACCACGGCTTGGCAGGTCGCCCATGATGCCATTTGCACGCGCTGGAATGATGTCGACATGCTTGTTTATTGCGTGGCGGATTATTTGCCTGAGTCGGTATGGGACATGGATCCTCAACAAGCACATCGAACCATAGCGGTGAATCTATCCTGTCTTTACGATGGTTTGGCGCAAGTTCTGCCGCGTATGTTGCGGCGCGGCAAAGGGAGTATTGCTCTGGTAGCCAGTGTTGCAGGGTATATGGGACTGCCGCGTGCTACCGTCTACGGTCCGACCAAGGCGGCACTTATCAATCTGGCAGAAATTCTGTATACCGATTTGCATGCGCGCGGACTGAATGTGTTTCTTATCAACCCTGGATTTGTGGCTACTCGGTTGACGGCTAAAAATGATTTTGTCATGCCTGCCTTGCAAAGCCCTGAGGAGGCTAGTCGGTCCATCATGCGAGGGATATCGCGCGGCGATTTTGAGATTCACTTCCCTAAAAATTTTACGTTGCTGATGAAGTTCATTCAGATACTTCCCTACCGCTGGCGTTTTGCCCTGCTGGGCTACTGTTTGGAATCGGCATGATGGAAACTGCACTCATCATATGGTTTGAAACCTTGACGATGGAGTCGTTGGGTGATTTGGAACGCTATTACACAGAAGATGCCGTTTTTCGTGATCCTTTCCAAAAGGTGTGTGGGCAAGCGGCAATCAAGCGGATTTTTCAACATATGTTCCGTCAGTTGCAGAATCCGCATTTTGTGGTGACTTCATGGCTGCGGCGCGATCAGGAGTTATGTCTATTTTGGGAGTTTCATGCGGCTTCGGGCAATAAGGCATTTCTGGTGGAAGGCTGTAGCCGTATGCTGCTGAATGCAGAAGATCGCATCACCGAACATGTCGATTTCTGGGACCCGAGCGTGATTTGGCGCTCCTGGCCCCTTCTGGGTAGTTGGGTGCGTCTATTGCATCGGGCCTGTCGAGCCTGATTCGCTTACTCTTTGAGTAAGCGATAATGGGTCATGATTTCGCAAAGCGTATATTGGGGGTGAAAGTCAAAGGTGTCACGGAACAGGTGCCCATTGAGGGTGACTGGATACTTAAAGTATTGCAGCAAATAGGGTGGGAATCCTTTCCATTTCATGCGTCGAGCGATGGCCATGGGCAGGGCTGGAGGAATGGAGGGGACCCAGATTTTTTTGCAGCCGCACAGTTCAAGGGCTCTTTGGTAAGCTACCCAATCATCCGGAGCAACATTGTAGATGCCTGGCTTATTTTTCTCGTAAGCCAGTACGATGGCGTCAGCCATATCTTCCAGGTGAATAAACTGCATGATAGGAGAGAAACCGGCCAATACGGGAGCTCTGGCGGATGATAAAAGGACGCTCATGCTGTTATTGACGCCTGGTCCCACAATATTGCAGGGGCGTAACACCGTGATATTAAGTTCGGGGTGTTTCCACAGGTAAATATTGGAAAGGTTTTCCAGTTCTACCGAGTCTACCAAGTCCATGGTAATTTCTGTGGCCTTAAGCGGGGCCTCTTCGGTCAGCATGGCGGGATTGTAAGGACTGGCTCCGTAGACGAAATAAGTGGATAAAACCAGGACTTGGTGTACGCCGTACTTCACGCTGAGGTCAAACAAGCGCTGTGTACCCAACACGTTGGCATTATAGCGATGCATACGTGTGGATTCGTTGGGGCCTATACGCCCCAGGTGGATCACACCGCTGAATGGATATTGACGAAACAGGTCTTCAAAGTGACGTTTGTTAAAATCGATATGAAAACTAGGGATGTCAGCGGGCATGCTGACCTCGCGCCGAGCATCGCAAACAACCAAGCGATAATCACGCCGTAAACGCCGGATGACTTGTTGTGTTAAGGCGCCGGCAGCACCGGTAATCAGTAAGTAGGGGCGTTCACTCATGGCGCTTGTTCCTTACAGCCTGACTTTGTTGAATCAGGGTCTCAATGGTGGATTTGACATTCATAACCTGTTTTTCAACCATGGCTTCCGTCGGGTTATCTGCCTGAAAGTGCATAGGTTGACCAAAACTGATCACCACGTTGCTGCGTAAAAAGGGAATACCCAAGGGGAGGTAAGGTAGCGCGAGCAGCTTGGCTAAAACAGGAATATTGCCAAACATGGGAAAAGACTCTTCGCATCCAGCTACACCCACAGGCAGGATGGGTGTGCCGGTTTCCAGCGCCATATGCATAAAGCCGCGGCCAAAGCGCTGCAATTGGTAACGCTGTTGCCAGCCTTTGCCGGTGCCACGTACCCCTTCAGGAAATACAATAACAGCTTCTTCATTGCGCAGCATATCCATGCAGTTGTGAACGTCCCCCAGTACCGCACCTAAGCTGTTCATCAAGTTGCCCATATAAGGCACGGTGGGGAAAAATCGCTCGATCATAGCCCGCGGTATACGCGAGCCATGAGGATTGAGGGCCATAGCTACACCAATCAACACCCCATCCATAGGCAAAAAACCACTATGGTTGGCGATCACGAGAAGCCGGCCATGTCGAGGGATGTTTTCCAATCCAAGCGCCTGGGTACGGTAGTAGCGTTCGTACAGCACTTTCATCAGCCCCAAGCCGGTCCGGTTGGTGTCAGCTTGAAACCCCCAGGGGTCATATCCTAGGCTACCGGTTTTTTTGGATGAGGCGGCAACATGCTGCTTAATTTCATCGCTGAGTAAATATTTGTCGACCAATTGAGTGATATCCATCATGCATCCTGCAGGATTTTCGAGCTTGCCGAGATTCTATCATGCCCGATGCATCAGGTCAGGGTGCCTGCATGAGCAAAGTTGGTTGACAGGATTGAAGCTGGCCCCTAAAATGCGCCCCACTTTGCGGGAATAGCTCAGTTGGTAGAGCACAACCTTGCCAAGGTTGGGGTCGCGAGTTCGAGTCTCGTTTCCCGCTCCAGATATGAAAAATAAAGCCGGTACTCCCGGCTTTATTTGCTTGTGAGGTCATGGTGAGCGCGCAAGCCAGTCATGCCATTGGCGTCTTTGATTCGGGAATTGGTGGTTTGACGGTCGTCAAGGCGCTGATGGAACGATTGCCCTTCGAAAATATTATTTACTTTGGTGATACCGCGCGCGTTCCTTACGGCGTCAAATCGGTAGAGACTATTCAGTCATTCAGCGCTCAAATCGCGGAATTTTTGCTGGAAAGACAGGTCAAGTTGCTGGTTATTGCGTGCAATACCATGGCAGCCGTGGCCAGTGATGTGGTCCAAGGTTTAGCGGATGTCCCTGTCCTGGATGTGATTGATGCGGGCGCACGTGCCGCTGTAGCGGTGAGTCGTCGTCAGGCCGTAGGCATTATAGGAACGCCTACAACCATTAATTCCAATGCCTATGCGCGTTGTATACATGCTCTGGATTCCAGCGTGCGTGTGTATTCACAGGCTTGCCCCTTGTTTGTTCCCTTGGTGGAGGAGGGGTGGTTGGATCATGAGGTGACCCGGCTGACCGCTCGCGAATATCTTAAGCCCGTGTTTGTTGAGGCGGTGGATACCTTGGTACTGGGATGTACGCATTATCCTTTGCTTAAACCCCTGTTGCAGGAAGTTGCGGGGCCGTCCATGCAATTGGTGGATTCCGCCTCCACGGTGGCCGAAGCAGCTGCTAGTGTTCTCCTGGCGGAGGGGTTGGCTAACCCGCAGCGCGTTGCGCCAACCTATCGTTACTATGTGACTGATATTCCATTGCGTTTCCAGACCATGGGAAGCCGATTCCTGGGCAGGGATATGCCAGCGGTAGAGATGATTCGGTTTTAGCCGTAGCAGGCTTGAAAATGGTTGGTTTTATAGGTGTTTAGCGGTCACAGGGGGTTGGTGAATCAGGTCGCGTCAGTCTATGATGCGTACATATAGCTGATAAGGGATGAAGAGTGTGTCCGCAAAGTTCTATCAGGTATTTGTCAGCGCGACATACCTGGACCTGGTCGAGGAACGACGGGTTTTGCTGGAAGTTTTACCGCAACTGGATTGTTTGCCGGTGTTATTGCCTTCGCAGGGACCAGAAGCGTGGCCCAGTGTACGCCGTCGTATAGAGTCCTGTGATTATTTTATTCTTCTCCTGGGGAGTCGCTATGGTTCGCTGACGCCGAGTGGCGTGAGTCATACGCATCAGGAATTTGTACATGCCAGCTTTAAACAAAAACCCAGATTAGTGTTTATGCATGCTCAGCCTGAGCAGCGTCCGCTGTCGCTCCAGGATGCCTCGGTTGAGGGGCGTTTGAAATTCCAGGATTTTCGACAGCTGCTAAGACAAGGCGAGTGTTGTCTATGGACCCAGGCAGATGATTTGGCAACGATGTTGCGAACCTGTATGCCAAAGTTGTTGCAGTCTCATCCTATGCCGGGTTGGGTGTCAGGTGCTGCGGTTACCTCTCCCGGGCAGAACGAGGCATTAGCCCGTTTGGAAGCTCGGGTGGCTGAACTGGAGGCAGAAAAGGAAACCTGGTTACAGACGGGCATTCGCTTGGATGAACTGGCACAAGGTCAAGATAAGACAGAATTGTATTATCAGGCTAATGTCTACGCGGGGGGGCATTGTGAATTACTGCCCTTGGTATCGCGTATAGCCTGGAATGATGTATTTCTGGCAATGGCCTTGGGGTTGCGTGAGCCACAGTCAGAGCGGTTTCTGCATGAACGTCTTGCCGAGATGCTGAGAACCCGAGGCTTGCAAGATGCTCGCGAACTTCGTCCCAAAGCTCATGCTTTGACCGATATACGTTTGACAGATCTTTGTTTCAGCAGCGTGCGCATACAGTTAAGAACACTGGGATTGATCACGCGCTCAAGTCTTAGCAGGACGCAGGCTGACCCCCAGTGGCAGCTCACCATGCAGGGTGAACATTTAATGAATAAACTCTTGTTGCGTACCCGAAAGGGCTAGTTCTTTCATCGTAGAACAGAGCGGGCGCGGTGAGCTTTGTCCTGTTTTGTCTATCCTGACGTCTGTATTTTGCCTTATAGGATCGTATCAATCAGCGTATGATCGCCGGTTGCTAAAAAAGAGGGTACGTTATGCGCAAGTGGAATGGTTGGGGAGATGAGGCAAACAGCTTTCCGGCAACTCAGCAAGCTCAAGATTTTTTGCTGGAGAAGTTAGGTCAGGCACAGCCTTTACGTGATGCATCCCTGGAAGAAGTCATAGCGCGCGTACCCCCTAGCCGACTTGAGCCGCATCCGGGTATACAGACGGGTGCAGAGATTCGAGTTCGACATGCCCGAGGTCAGAGCCTGCCTGATTGGCTGGCCATGCGTAGTGGTGAGATAGGCGTTTTTCCCGACGGCGTGGCTGAGCCGACAACGCGTGCTGAAGTTCGTGAGTTACTGCATTATGCTCGTGAGCATGATGTGATTGTCATTCCATATGGCGGAGGCACTTCGGTCGTCGGGCATATCAATCCCTTGTCAGGAGGGCGCCCTGTATTGACCTTATCGCTGGCACGCATGAATCAGTTGTTATCCTTAGATCCTATATCGCAGCTTGCGGTCTTTGGAGCGGGTACCCCTGGGCCTGAAGTAGAGAAGCAACTTCGCCCGCATGGCTATATGTTGGGGCACTTTCCGCAGTCCTATGAGTTGTCCACCGTAGGTGGCTGGGTGGCAAGCCGCTCCAGTGGTCAGCAGTCCATGCGCTATGGTCGCATAGAACAGCTTTTTGCTGGTGGGCATGTTGAGACCCTGACCGGTAGCCTGGAGTTACCTACGCTGCCTGCTTCGGCAGCTGGTCCGGATTTACGAGAAGTCGTGATGGGCTCCGAGGGGCGTTTTGGCATCATCGCGGATGTTGCGCTGCGGGTACGCCCTTTGCCCGAACGGGAAGAGTTTCATGTGGCATTTTGTCCTGATTGGGAAACAGCCGTCGCCTGTGTGCGAACCATGGCTCAGTCAGATCTTGGTTTGTCCATGCTGCGTTTGAGCAATGCCGAGGAAACTCAAACACATCTTATTCTGGCAGGCCATGCCCGCGCCGTCCGCTGGTTGGAACGTTATCTTGCCCTACGCGGTATTCGTCAAGGCAAATGTATGATCACCCTGGGTTTGACCGGCGATGATGATCAAATCAAACAGGCTCGCGTCGCTGCCTTAAAGGTACTGGGGCGTTTCTCAGGCGTAAGTACGGGTAGTTTGCTAGGTCGTCGTTGGGCGGCTAACCGCTTTCGGTCCCCCTACCTGCGAGAATCCTTTTGGCAGTTAGGCTATGCCATTGATACGTTGGAAACAGCGGTCGATTGGGTCAAGGTACCGGCAACGGTTGAACGTATTGAGTCAGCTCTCAGGCAGGCGTTACAGGATGAGGGAGAGCAGGTCTTGGTCTTCACGCATCTGTCGCATTTGTACGCCCAGGGATCAAGCATTTACACCACGTATGCTTTTCGTTGCGCTGATACGTATGCACAAACGCTGAAGCGATGGCAAAAGCTGAAGGCGCTTGCCAGTGAAGCGCTGGTAGCGCAGGGCGCGACGATTAGTCACCAGCATGGTGTTGGTCTGGATCATGCCCCTTATCTTGCTGCAGAAAAAGGAGCGGAAGGCATGGCCTGCTTACAGGCCTTGTCCCGGCACTTTGATGCGCGCGAGCAGTTAAATCCAGGCAAGCTGTTACCAGCCATCAGCAAGAACAATCTTAAATAAGGATACAGGGTCATTATGAAAGAGCAGCGACCGGATGCGCGCACGCTTAGCGCTTCTGAATGGGATGTAATCGTCATTGGTGGAGGCATTACCGGAGCTGGCGTAGCCAGAGAAGCTGCGCGACGTGGTTTAAAGACCTTGCTGCTTGAACAGCGGGACTATGCCTGGGGAACCTCAAGTCGTTCCTCCAAAATGGTGCATGGTGGGTTACGTTATATCGCATCGGGTGACATACGCTTGACTTGGCACTCCCTGGTGGAACGTGAACGCTTGATGCGCGAGTCTTCGGGGTTAGTAACGCGCATGGGCTACTGGTTTGCGCATTTTCGTAAAAAGTTTCCTGGTCCCTTCGTTTTTGGCTTGTTGTTGACTGTTTATGATGTGCTGGCCAGGTATCGGGATCATAGTTACAGCGCCAAGGATCGTTTTCTGGCGCGCATGCCAGGTTACCTTGCTCAAGATCTGCTGGGAGCCTCACGCTATACCGATGCCTTGGTTGATGATGCCCGACTGGTACTACGGGTGCTGGAAGAAGCACGAGCCGATGGTGCTCTCACTCTCAACTACGTGACGGTTCATGACCTGGTGATGCATGAAGGGCGTGTGGCTGGCGTAGAAGCCAAGGATGATATCAGCGGTATAGCGATGCGCCTGCAAGCTAAGGCCGTGATCAGTGCCACAGGAGCTTGGGCAGACCGTTTGCGGCAGCCTTTGGCGGGTGAAAAACGCATACGCCCTCAGCGTGGCAGTCATCTGGTCATAGCTTCCCCCCGGTTGCCTGTCGCTGAATCAGTGATCTTTATGCATCCTGATGATGGGCGTGCCGTTTTTATTTATCCCTGGGAAGGTCGGACGCTGGTGGGAACCACGGATCTGGATCATCGCGAGGATTTGGATACGGAAGCGAGCATCAGTGCCCAGGAATTTGCCTACCTGCTGCGCGCTGCAAATAGTCAGTTTCCGGCAGCTAAGCTGGTCGCCGAAGACGTCATTGCCACGTTTAGCGGTGTGAGGCCCATTGTTTCCTCAGGCAAGGGGCGAGATCCCTCGCAAGAAAAACGTGATCACAGCGTTTTTGTCGATCAGGGACTCATCACGGTAACCGGCGGAAAGTTGACGACCTTTCGACAAATTGCTTTGGATGCCCTGCGTGCTGCCAGTAAGCAGTTGGGAAAAACCATTCGTGATGATGGCTCGCCTGTATTTCGGCCGGTACAACAACGTGCGTCCTGGCCAGAACGGTTGACCGCCCGCTTTGGCGTTCGCGCTGCAGAAGTGGCTGTTATGTCTGAGGATGGTGACCAGGCCTTGATCCCCGGTATGACGGTCAGCTGGGGTGAGTTGCGTTGGTCTTTGCGTCATGAGCAGGTTGTACACTTGGATGATCTGCTGCTGCGCCGTGTTCGCATGGGACTCTTGTTGCCTGAAGGAGGGCAAGAACACTTGCCAAGAATTGCGCAAATCTGCCAGCAAGAATTAGGTTGGGATGAGACGCGCATGGAACAGGAACGCCAGCGTTACCTGGATATATGGCAGAGGTTTTATGGAACGGCAGCAGGAGTTACTTAATGGGTAGTCTGTTGGCACTGGATTTGGGTACGCAAAGTGTACGTGCGTTATTATTTGACGCCCATGGCAATCTTGAAGCGCGTGCTCAGGTCAAGTTCCAGCCCATTTATCATAGCCCTCATCCCGGATGGGCTGAGCAGGACGCGGATTACTACTGGTCATGTTTAGGGCAGGCCTGTCGCGAGCTCTGGCCGCAAGGCGTGGATCCGGCCTGTGTGGAGGGAGTAGCCTTAACGACACAGCGGGGTACTACCGTGGCTGTCGATCATCAAGGTCGTCCTTTGCTGCCCGCCATCACCTGGCTGGATCAGCGTGAAGCTGAAGGACTGCCTGCATTGCCGCTCTGGTTACAGGGGGTATTTAATGTGGTGGGCGAAGCGGAGACCATCGATTATTTTCGCCGTCAGGCAGAGTGTAACTGGATCGCCCATCATCATCCTCACGTCTGGGCACGGACTCACAAGTTTTTATTGATATCGGGTTACCTGAACTTTCGACTATGTGGTCGTTATGTCGATTCGTTAGCATCTCAGGTAGGTTATCTTCCTTTTGATTTTAAGCGTTTGGACTGGGTCAAGCCCTGGGATTGGAAATGGAAAGCGCTGGCTGTCAGGCAGGAACAACTGCCAGAGTTGGTGCCGCCGGGGGGCGTGATGGGGCATATAGGTGTCGATGCCAGCCGCATGACCGGTTTAAGGGAGGGTACGATCCTGGTCTCAGCGGGAGCCGATAAGGCTTGTGAAGTCCTGGGTTCCGGGTGTTTGCATGCAGATCTTGGTGCCTTGAGTTTTGGGACCACGGCGACGATTAATACGACCCAGAGCCGCTATATGGAAGCGACCAAGCTGTTGCCTCCTTATCCGGCTGCCGTGCCTGGAGCTTTTCTTACCGAAGTTCAGACGTTTCGAGGCTTCTGGATGGTTAACTGGTTTAAGGAGGAGTTTGGTCACAAGGAGCAATGGCTGGCTGAGAGTGAGGGGGTGGTCGTAGAAACTCTGTTTGATGCCCTGTTGCGTGAGACCCCTCCGGGCGCTATGGGGCTGATGCTGCAGCCGTACTGGTCTCCAGGGATACGTGAACCAGGGCGTGAAGCCAAGGGGGCTTTAATCGGGTTTGGTGACGTGCATACACGGGCTCATGTTTACCGTGCCATCATTGAGGGGCTGGCTTTTGCTTTGCTGGATGGACGTGAACGTATAGAAAAGCGTAGCCGACATCGATTGCGCGCTCTGCGGGTTTCTGGAGGAGGGGCGCAGTCCGATGAAGTCATGCGTATCACAGCCAATGTCTTTGGTTTGCCTGCAGAGAGGCCACATACGACAGAAACATCAGGGCTGGGTGCGGCGATGAATGTGGCTGTAGCTTTGGGATGGCATGCCAATCATGCTAAGGCGGTAGCGGCCATGACACGGGTCAGTGATGTTTTTTATCCTCAGGACGAGGAGCACAGGTTATATCAGAAGTTATATAACCGGGTATGGAAACGCATGTACAGCCAGTTGCGCCCTATGTACCAAGAGATTCGTCAGATTACGGGATACCCGCGTTAAGGGCAGGCATAGCGATAGCTGCCGTTCAGGGTAGGTGGGAGAATCAGGGTCTCTATGCCCAAGGCTTGGTTTTGCTGACAAAGCTGGGTGAATACACCTTGCAGGTTCTGCAGGTAGCTGGAGTTGTACTCGACATCGACGACAAGTTTACCTGCTTGCAGCAAGGGTTGGTAGAGTGGACATTCGCTGGTCTCCTGGCATTGTTCATTGATAGCAAAATCGACGTAGTTAGTCAGTAAAGCTATCTGGTGTGTGTCGTTTTTTAAAGCGATCGCAAGGCCGCGGCTATGGGCGGCATTGGCTAGATTTACATTGAAATCTAACTGGTCCTGTGCTGTTAAGGGAAAGCCTGTAGCATTGGTATAGCCATTGACATTGTCAGGGTCGACGCCGTCGCACCCCTTGCTTGCCGCTAAATCCAGCCGGGCCAGCATAATTTGTCGTACTTGCGCGGAACGGATATCTACCCAGTTTTCACCTGACCACCCGGAATCAGCAAGGCCGATGACGGCGGCGCTGAAGCTGCTGCTGTCAGGACGCCATGATTCGCGTGTGCCGGCTGAAAAATAACAGATGACATGCACAGCTTGTTGTTGCCACTGCCGGATGGTGGTGGACGGTGTGTCAAAAAGATCAATCTCTGCCACTTGGATGGTGGCCGCCAGATTGGGGGTGCCTGTCAATTGCAGGGAGTAACTGGCATGCGAAGCAGGGGCCCAGCCGCGGGTGCTGGTCAGAGGGGCAGGCTCCAGAGTTAGTTGCGCTGCTCCACTGCCCGCATTTGGGGTGTCTGGATTTGTCGTTGAGCTTCCGCAAGCAGACAGCCAGCACAAACTGGTTAGGACGATGAGAAAATAGAGCCAGTCATTAAATCGCAAAATTTCATCCAAAAGGTAGACATGGGGTAACTATTTCAGCGATTCAAGGCTAACAAAAATTCAGTGCTTTTGTCCTTGTAATCGCTTGTGGGGTGCCCCAAAAAATAGTTATCCAATCAGAAGGAGTAACTATGATGAATCGCTGGAATCCCATTCGTGAACTCGAAGATTTTGTACAGAATTACCAACGCATGATGTCGCCAGCCAAAATGCAAGGTTTGGTTAATGAACCGGGGAAGGAGGCTATGGCCCATGCGGAGTGGATGCCTGCCGTGGATATCAGTGAGACAGCACAGTCTTATCTGGTAAAAGCTGAAATTCCGGATGTGAAGAAAGAGGATATCAAGCTAAATGTGCATGAGCATGTACTGAGGTTGACCGGAGAACGGCGTCTGGAAAAGCAGGAAAATGGCCCCAAACATCACCGTATAGAAAGAATCTATGGATCTTTCGCGCGTAGTTTTGCTTTACCTGAGGATGCTGATGAAACACGGGTGGCTGCGGAATATCGTGACGGCGTGCTGCATGTGACTATTCCCAAGATGGAGCGCGCCCAGCCTCGCGCTATCGATGTTCAGATAGGTGGCTGAGGAAAAGGGGGTATGATCCAGCCTTATGAAGGCGAGGCTTATGCCCCTATGTAAAAAAATGGTTGTCAAGTGGCTTGGCCTTGGGTAAGATTCGCGTCCTGATTTTTTCCGGGGCGGTTTGGCCTCGGACTATGCATGTTAAAGGCGTGAAACCATGAAAACGTTCAGTGCCAAGCCCGAAACCGTCACGCGCGACTGGTTTGTCGTGGATGCAGCCGGTAAGACCTTAGGTCGCCTGGCTAGCGAAATTGCGTCGCGCTTGCGCGGCAAACACAAGGCCGAGTATACCCCTCATGTGGATACCGGTGATTACATCATTGTGGTCAATGCCGGACAGGTAGCGGTCACGGGCAATAAGGCCCAGCAAAAGATGTACTGGCATCACACCGGGTATCCAGGTGGTATTCGTGGTGTGCGTTATGACAAGTTGGTTTCAACCAAGCCTGAACAGGTGATTGAAATCGCTGTGAAGGGTATGTTGCCCAAAGGTCCTTTGGGGCGTGCCATGTTCAGCAAGCTGAAAGTGTATGGTGGTGCCGAGCATCCGCATGCGGCTCAGTTGCCCCAGCCCTTGGAATTTTGAGTAAATAATCATGACCCAGCAGAACTATGGTACCGGCCGTCGCAAGACCTCTGCAGCGCGCGTATTCCTGCGTCCCGGTACGGGCAAAATTGAAGTTAATAACCGCAGCCTTGATACGTACTTTGGGCGTGAAACGGCGCGCATGATTGTACGTCAGCCGCTAGAACTGGTTGAAGTTACTGATCGATTTGATATTACGGTAACGGTCAGTGGCGGTGGTATCAGTGGACAGGCGGGTGCCATACGTCATGGCATTACGCGTGCTCTGATCGAATACGATGAGACCCTGCGTTCAGCTCTGCGTAAAGCTGGTTTCGTAACACGTGATGCGCGTGAAGTGGAACGTAAGAAGCTGGGTCTGCGTAAGGCGCGTAAGCGTCCTCAGTACTCCAAGCGTTGATATTGGCGCTGACATCAGGATTGGGGGATCGTCTAACGGTAGGACTACGGACTCTGACTCCGTCTGTCTAGGTTCGAATCCTAGTCCCCCAGCCACAACAAAACCCGGGATTTCCCGGGTTTTTTTTGATCTAGGTTTATTTTTAATCAGGTTTCATGGGGCAGCGACGCTATTGCCTTGTACCTTCTGGGTCTTTTACTTATCATTGTTGAGCTTGAGTTGGGCGAGAGCGGTTTTCGTGCGCCCGTGTCTTACGAGGAGAGTTGATTGATGAGTAATGACGGGGTTGATTCTGGCCGTCGTATGCTGCTCATAGGCGCTACGGCGGCCGTGGGCGCAGTGGGGGCGGTGGGTGCTGCGATACCGTTTGTCAGGTCATGGTCACCTAGTGCCAAGGCCAAGGCCGCGGGCGCACCGGTGGATGTGGATTTTAGTCAGATACAGCCAGGACAGCGCATTGTCGTTAAATGGCGAGGTCGGCCGGTATGGTTGCTGCGCCGTACGCCTGAAGAGCTGGCTAGCCTGAAAAAAGTTGAGTCGCTGTTGCGTGACCCTAATTCTGAAGATCCGCAACAACCTGAATATGCCAAAAATGAATGGCGTTCAATTAAACCTGAACTTCTGGTGCTGATCGGGATATGTACGCACTTGGGTTGTTCTCCATTGTATGTGCCCGAAATAGGTAAAGTTGAACCCAGTTGGCAAGGCGGCTTTTTTTGCCCATGCCATGGCTCCAAGTATGACTTGGCTGGCCGTGTTTATTCTGGAATGCCCGCGCCTAAAAATTTGGTGGTGCCTCCTTATTCTTATACTTCCCCGTCCGTGATTACTATCGGCGTCGACAAGGAGAATCCAGCATGAACAAACTTTGGCAGAATATGATGGGTTGGGTGGATGCTCGCTTTCCGGCGACTGAAACGTTCAAGTACCACATGTCGGAATACTACGCACCGAAAAATTTTAATTTCTGGTATTTCTTTGGCGTACTCTCCATGGTTGTTCTGGTTAACCAATTGCTGACAGGCATTTGGCTGACCATGGATTACAACCCAACGGGTGATGGAGCTTTTGCGTCTGTGGAATACATCATGCGTGATGTGGACCTGGGCTGGCTGATTCGCTATCTGCACTCGACGGGAGCATCAGCTTTCTTCGTGGTGGTTTATCTGCATATGTTTCGTGGCATGATGTACGGTTCATATCGTAAACCGCGGGAATTGCTGTGGCTGGTGGGTATGGCCATTTACCTTTGCCTGATGGCTGAAGGGTTTTTCGGATATCTGCTGCCTTGGGGAAATATGTCTTTCTGGGGAGCCCAAGTGATTCTTAACCTGGTGGGTGCTATACCCTTCATTGGTGATCAGCTGGTGACTTGGGTACGCGGGGATTTTGTGATCTCTGGACTGACCTTGAACCGCTTCTTTGCCTTGCATGTAGTCGCCATTCCACTGGTGCTGGTTGCTTTGGTTTTCCTGCACGTGGTGGCTTTGCATCATGTGGGATCCAATAACCCTGATGGTATTGAAATCAAGAAACACAAGGGTGCTGATGGTAAGCCTCTGGATGGCATACCTTTCCACCCTTATTACACGGTCCATGATCTGGTCGGCATTGTGGTCTTCCTGTTCGTGTTTTTGGGTGTGGTATTTTTCTGGCCTGATGGAGGTGGACACTTCCTGGAGGCGCCCAACTTTGAGCCAGCCAATCCGCTTAAGACGCCGCCACATATTGCGCCGGTATGGTATTACACGCCTTTCTACGCCATGCTGCGTGCTACTCCCTCGATGTTTGGATCGGCTTTCCCCGGTGTGATGGTGATGGGTGGAGCCATTGCTATCCTGTTTGTGCTGCCTTGGCTAGATCGTAGTCCGGTCAAGAGTATGCGGTACAAGGGCGGGTGGAGTAAGTTATGGCTGGGAATTTTTGTGGTGAGTTTTCTGGGGTTAGGGCGACTGGGAATGATTGAGCCAAGTCCGACAGCGACATTGGTAGCTCGCTGCCTGACGGTAGCCTATTTCCTGTATTTCTTGCTCATGCCGTTTTATACCTCGATGGAAAACGTCAAGCCAGTACCGGATCGTGTGACCGGAGGGAAGCATTCATGAAAACACTGCTGATTTTAAGCGCTCTGTTATTCGCACCCTGGATGGCCCACGCCGAAGAAAGCGACTGTGGTGAGCTCAAAGAGTGTCTGACGGCTCCTGTTGATGCGACGCGGACCGATTCACTGCAGCGAGGTGCCAAACTGTTCGTGAATTATTGTTTGGGTTGCCATACCGCAAAGTATGTACGCTATGAACGTGTGGCTGATGACTTGGGTATTGATCATAAGCTCATGATGAGTAACCTGGTCTGGACTACGGATAAGATTGGCGACCATATGTTGTCGGGTGGTCGGCCCGAGGAGCAGGCCAAGTGGTTTGGTAATGCGCCACCTGATCTTACCCTGGAGACTCGTTTGCGTTCAGCAGATTGGGTATACAGCTATTTGTTGAATTTTTACTCAGATAGCAAGCGCCCATGGGGTGTCAATAACCGTGTCTTCAAGGATGTGGCCATGCCCAATGCCTTGGAAACATTAAATATTGAACTTGGTGATGAAGGCTATAAAAAGGCGGTAGGTGATCTGGTCAACTACATGGCTTATATGGCAGAACCGATCAAGACTGAGCGTAAGCATATAGGGTGGTGGGTCTGGGCTTTCCTGGTGGTTCTATTTATTCCGGTGTACTTATTGAATAAGGAATACTGGAAGGATATCCACTAAGCGGATAGCTGACCGTTGGTTGATAAACAGGGTGGGCGCATTGTGCCTGCCCTTTTTATTTGTGGGGGTATTTATCTATGACGATGACGTCGAGTAAGCCTTATATGATACGAGCTGTCTATGAATGGCTCGTTGACAATGGTATGACGCCGCATATCTTGGTGCTGGCAGCGGTTTCTGGGGTCGATGTCCCGCAACAGCATGTGCATGAAGGTCGTATCGTGCTTAACATGGCTCCTGCAGCGGTTCATGGTTTACACATGGATAATGTAGCAGTGACATTTTCAGCGCGATTTGGCGGAAGACCTACCTCGATCTATGTTCCTGTGGAAGCGGTACTGGCGATTTATGCCAGGGAGAACGGTCAGGGCATGTTTTTTGAGGAGGAATCGCCCTTAGAGCCATCGCCTCCTCCTCCCCCCACGCCGCCAGAGCATGAAAAATCCAAACCGGCCTTACGCATCGTGAAATAGATTCAGGTTTGCGTTGAATTAAGGACGGTATTGGCTAGTAAGTGCATGTCCGTATCGGTCAGAGCTTTTTTGCTGGCGACGACCCAAAGATCAAAAGCCTGTGGGCGTTCCGCTCCAGCCATGGAGGCAAAGCCTGCTTCTTTGATGCATCCCATGAGCACATCCAGGGTAAAGCCGCATTTATGGGCCATATAATGGTTGCCTTGGGCCAAGGGAGGTCGGTGGCCATATAAGATATCGATCGGTGCTATGGGGCCGGCTGGCGAGACATAAGCGGTGTCGATCAGTTTGCCAGCAGCAACCAACGCAGCCACGGACTTCAGGTCGGGGCATGTAATCACCAGAAAGCCATCATCGTTGAGTACGCGTAGAAATTCACGTAGCACCAACCCCACCTCATGAGCGTAAACGTGTTCGATATTGTGCGATGAATAGACGGCATCAGCGGTGCCGCTGGACACTGCGGACATATCCAGCATGGTGCCTACAATGTCAGGGTTGACGTCAGGATTGATATCAACCCGAAGCTCATGCCAGTTATCGCCATGAAAATAAGGTAGCAGGTTCTTTTTAGTGGCTGGCCCACAGCCCACATGTAGCAGGGTTCTTGTCGCCTGATTCACGATGATTTTCCTTTGCTGGTTGATTCGTCGTTGACATAGTCAATGATTTTTATAATTTTGACGATGCCATTTATGTTTTTAATCAAATTGACGGCATGATCAGCTTCAGTGTGACTAATTTTTCCCATAAGGTAAACATTGCCGTTATCTACGACTACCTTAAGGCGAGCATAGGGTATTCCATCCGCAAACATCAATCGGGAGCGAACGCGAGTGGCGATCAGCCCATCATTGGCCCGGTCAAGATAGTAATCAGGTTGGGCCACGGTAAGTTCATTGTAGACATGAGTGACGCCACTGATTTGTTGACAGATATTGCCAGCTTTGGCTTTAAGATCGGCCGTTGCAACCTGGCCGGTTAACAAAACCGTCCCATAAAAACTGATAACATTGACATTCGAGTCATGAAAACGCTCATCCGCTTTATAAATGTCGATATTAGAGGTGTTTTCAATTTCAATATCAGCCAGACTTTGGCTCAGGGGGCGGTCATAGGAGGGTTTGTCTACGGGGCCTGGGCCGCTAGCTGTGGCGAGTAGGCTGGTACATCCCGCCAGTGACAAGCAGCTCAACCCGATGGCAAATATCCCTGAGTAGGGCAATCTAGGCATCATCAACTCCAAATAGTTGTTCATCAATAAGGTGGGCCAAACAATGCAGAATAGTCAAATGGGAGGCATGGACTAAGGCATGTTGGTGTAATGGTGCATGCACAGAGATATCCCCTTCATGCAGCATACGTATGATATCGCCACCATCGTACCCGGTGATAGCGAGGACAGGCATGGCTCGATCGTGGGCTGCTTCTATAGCCTGCAGGACATTGCTGGCCTGACCCGTGGCAGAAAGGCAGAGTAAAACATCACCGGGCTTACCAAAAGCGCGAACAGAACGGGCATAAACATCGGCAAATGAATACTCTCCCACAATGGCACTGAAAGAAGCCAGGTCAGGTGTCAGTAGCAATGCAGGCAGGGCTGGGCGCTCTCTTTGGTAACGGTTTAACATCAGACTGACAAAGGCCTGGGCATTGGCTGCAGAACCGCCATTGCCACAGACGAGTAGCTTACGATCATGGACCAGCGCATCAACCAGACATTCGGCACCCAGGGCAATGGCACTGCCTGCGGCCAGAAAAGTTTGTTGCAGGCTGTCGCTAACGACATCAAACCACCAGGCGGTACGTTCGAGCAGTGCGGTCAAGGTAAGAGCTCCCATCCTGAATCGTTGATGCGACTAAGCGAGGGTTGGCGAACCAGTAGAGATCCCTCAGGCTTGAGCAAACCTGTACGGCCAGCCCAGGGCCATGCCGAGGCAGAACCACGACGCATGAGCTGCCAGGCGTCCAGACCTAAAGCCACTAGCCGTAAATGCGCTGTGCCCTGCATGGGGTCAACGGCAGTCAGGAGACGATAGATGTCATCAGGAGACTGTGCCAGCCAGGGTATTTCACTATAAATGACGCCTTGTAAATCATGTAAGTCAGCATGTCCCTTGCCTACATTAACCGCAGTAGAAAGCGCAAAAATGGGTCGGGGTGCATTAAGGTGGAGTAGTGTAGGACGAATCTGTGCGCCTGAGGTACTTCCTGTTGCTAGAAAAATACCATCCAGAGGGCGACTGATGAGGGGCTGCTTCTTCTCATGGCGATGCCGATGGTGTTTTTTATGTACAGGGAGGGGAGCTGGCTGAAAGAGTACACTGCGCATATCCTCCAGGATATGACCATGTGCATGGAGTGTCTGAGACACCGTAATTTCACCACCCGATACTTGCCAGGCGTCAGCAAGGTGTCGTGCGTGCAGTTGACTGACGGCATCAGGGTCGCTGAGTATGGCCATGTTGTGCAGGCCAGCCTGATGTGCAGCTTGTACCAGTGCAGGTATCTCATCTTCAGGGGAGAGGGATAATTCCCATACGTTATTCAGGGCAACGGGGTCATCTGATCTGTTGAGCAATAAGGTGGGAACGGGAAAAGAAGTTCGCTGGTGCAGCAGCTGCGTGACCTGATCTTTGGCTAAAGGCCCCATGACGGCTAAGGCACCCTCTTGTACCGCTTGTTGATAGACGACCTCAATAGGCGCTGCGTCGGTATCATAAAACTGCAGAGCCGGGCGTTGCGATAAGGGCTCCGTATCGGCATAGTAGGCAGCAATCAGCCCGGTGCGTACAGCTTCTGCAGCACCGGCCTGCATGCCGGTTTCCGGTAGCAAGATAGCGTAAAATGGAATCTGCGCCCAGGTCGGCACACTGCTCATCAGTAAACAGGCCAGGGCCAGATAAAATCGCATATTCATAGGACATACAACCCAATGACACAGGGCGTACTTTATGTTGTGGCGACCCCAATTGGCAATCTCGAAGATATCTCTTTGAGAGCAACCCGTCAGTTATCGGAAGTTTCCCTGATTCTGGCCGAGGATACGCGCCATACACAAATCCTGTTGCATCATTTGAATATCAGGACCCCTCTATCAGCTTTGCATGATCATAATGAAGCCGGACAGGTACCCTTCATCTTGCAGAAATTGAGGTCAGGGGAAGATTTGGCCTTAGTCTCCGATGCGGGGACCCCCTTGATCAGTGACCCGGGCTACCGCCTGGTGAAGGCGGTTTTAGAAGCGGGTATCCGGGTAAGTCCTGTTCCTGGTGCATGTGCTATGGTGGCGGCCGTGTCGGTTGCCGGGGTAGCCAGCGATCGTTTTGCCTTTGAGGGCTTTCTGCCAGCTAAGACGACGGCCCGGCGTACACGTCTGGCGCAACTGCGTCGAGAAACGAGAACGCTGATTTTTTATGAGGCTCCGCATCGTATCCTCGAGACACTTCAGGATATGCGGGAGATGATGGGGGATCGCGAACTGACGGTTTGCAGAGAACTGACCAAGACCTTTGAGACCGTGCGTAAGGGCGTTTTGTCGGATATCCTGTTATGGGTAGAACAGGATTCACAGCAGCAACGTGGTGAAATGGTCCTTGTGCTCGCGGGGGCGGATGAAGACTTGGTTGAAGATCAGGAAGAAAATCTTCGCGTTTTGTACGTTTTGTTGGAAGAACTTCCTTTGCGCCAGGCGGTCGATCTGGCGGTCAGGCTCACGGGATGTCGAAAAAAATGGTTGTATGATGCAGCCTTGGCAAGGGGTAAAAGGGATGATTAAGCGGATATGGCAAGTCGCAGGATTATGTGGCTGCTTGGTGCTTGCAGGCTGTGAGACCCTGAGTTACTACCAGCAGGGTCTCGGCGGGCAGATGGCTCTTTGGAAGGCAAGGCAACCTATTGCTCGTGCTCTTGAAAATCCACAACTGAGTCTGACGCAAAAAGATAAACTTCAGGATGTGCAAAGGATAAGAGCCTTTGCAGATACCGAGTTAGCTATGCATGCTCAGCATCAATATGATACCTATGCTGATGTGGGCAGACGCTATGTAGCCTGGGCCGTGATGGCAGCGCCTTTATATAGCCTGCAACCCAAACAATGGTGTTACCCCCTGGTAGGTTGCCTGGATTATCACGGTTTTTTTGCAGAGACTAAAGCGCATCGCTATGCACAGGCCCTCGCTCAGCAGGGCATGGACATTTATGTGGCCCCGGTTCAGGCCTATTCGACCTTGGGTTGGTTTCATGACTCGGTATTGAGTGGATTTCTGACGCTCAGTGAACCGGATCTGGCCCAACTTATTTTTCATGAACTGGCACATCAGCGTTTATTTTTCAAAGGTGATACGGCCTTTAATGAAAGTTTTGCTACGGCTGTTTCAGAGGAGGGGTTGCGTCGCTACGCAGCAGCCTATCATCTTGATCTGAGTGCATGGGAGCGCCAGCAAGCTGCACAAAGTCGTGTCATGCATTTATTGATGCAAACACGTGCTCAGTTGCAGCAGGTATACGCCAAGGCAGGCCCACCCTCAACGATGGCGGAAGAAAAAGCCAGGATATTATCAGGATTACATCAGGAGTTTGCACAGTTGTTGACTCAACTGCCCGATGTGGCCGCCTATCGGTCGTTTGTCGAGGATGCCAATAATGCTAGTCTGGCTTCCGTAGCTGATTATCATGATCTTGTACCCAGCTTTGCGGCACTGTTGCGTCGTGATCACGGCGACATGAACCTTTTTTTTACGGATTGTGCCAGTTTACGCTCTCTGCATCCTGCCGCTAGGCGTCAGGCTTTGCTGGCGCTGGTGCAAAGCAAGTCTACCTGAAGGCGGAAGTTCATTATGCTGGAGTTACACCGCTTCAGGTTCGTTCGTGAAGCACTGATGTTGCGAGATTATCTGGTTTCTGCAGGCATTCCCTGTCGTCTTGATAGTCTGGATGGTCAGATTCGATTAGTTATTTTGCGGGCTGATGATTTTAAGCAGGCAGAGGCCGCTTTGGCTGACTTTCTTGATCATCCCAATTCGGATCGATTCAGAGAAGCCTCATGGCAGTCGGGCGTTATTTTGCCTGAGGGCGCTTTTGCACAAGCTGAGCGTAATTACTGGCGACATATCGTGCACATCAGCGGTCGTTGGACCTTGGTCATGATGCTGCTGTGTGCAGGTGTGTTTTTGTTCGAACGCGCCAATCCTGAAGCTGTTATAAGAGCCCTGTTATTTGCTAGCAGCTGGTCGCAACTGGCATTACAGCCCTATCGATTATTGACGCCCGTGTTGTTGCATTTTTCCTGGTTGCATCTGCTGTTTAATATGCTTTGGTGGTGGGAGCTTGGGCGACGACTAGAAATGACCCAGGGTGGTGGGCGTTTGCTAGGGGTAACGCTATTGACGGCCATCGTATCTAATGTGGCCCAGTTTAGCTGGGCAGGCCCAGGTTTTGGTGGACTCTCAGGCGTTGTTATGGGCTTGGCTGGATACATGGCTGCTTATCGTTGGTATGACCCGGCACAAACCTTTGGTATGTCAAGAAGCCTCATCATGGTGATGCTTGTCTTTATGGGGTTAGGGATGTTGGGGTGGTTAGATGCCGTTTTTGGCGCTACAGCGAATGCCGCGCATTTAGGGGGTTTTCTGAGTGGTATGATCTTTGGGGGAGCATGGGCTCTCTTGGACAGGAGGCGTTACAACGGATGAAAGTCTGCAGGTATCATTCCAGATCCAGGTCATTGCTGATTTGTAATACATGCCAATTAGAACTGTGTGCGGAGTGTGCGGCTGCAGCCTTGAATCCTGCCTCGGAATTATTGGTTTGTCCGTTATGTGATGGCTTTATGGAGCAACAGGCGGATCTTTCGACAGGGCCAAGTCTATGGGCAACCTTGCCTGATGTCTTGACCTGGCCGTGGTCACTGCAGCCTTCGCTTATGCTGGGTGCCATGGCTGTGCTCATGGTGGTTATAGCGCAGATGCTGTCTATTCCCCCTTATCTCTTATGGCTGGTCTCTGCCCTGGCAGGCGCTTATGCTGTAGCTATTTTGCGCGCATCCAGCCAAGGCAAGGACCAGAGGCTGGTTTTTAAAGACTGGAGCGGACAAGGTCAGGTGGTGTTGGCAGCCATACTGGTGCAGGTGATCGGGCAGGGGCTTTTGTTGCTGGCCATGCAGGTGGCGATAAGGTATGTCGTATTGGCAGCCTTGCTAGAGGCTATGGTGTTGCCTCTGATCTATCTGGCGCTTGGCCAGGGTAAATTGCCTTGGGCCCTCATCGATCGGGATGAGCTGCGTGGCCTGGTAGGCCCGGTGTTAATGCCGTATTGGCTGCTTAGCGTTGTATTAGTGATATGTGCAGGTCTCATGGGCGTATTTATGGATTTGCTCAGCGATATTTTGCCCTCGTCCTGGAACTGGGCCTTAGCTGCTGTGCTGATTAATTACTATGCCTGGGTCTGCGCCCGGGCGGTGGGTTTGTTTATTTATCAGGAACCTGCCCTGGGAAAAGAGCGTAAGCCACGTGAGTTACGTTTGCGAGCCTCTCCGGCACAAGCTCGTATGTCAGTTTGGTTGCGTGAAGGTGAATATGCTCGGGCTAAACGGCAATTACGAGTTCAGGCTGAGTCAGCGCAAGCCACCGTAGCCCAGATGGAGGCCTATCACCAATTGCTGATTAGTTTGGCTGATACGGCTGCGCTACAAGCTTATGCTGATCATTATTTACGTCGCATCGTGCTTATGGAAGATGAGATACGTCTAGTGTCACTTCTGCGCGAATATCAGGAGAAAATTCCGGGGTTTGTGCCGGGGGATCCTGAATTACGCTGGCGCCTGGCGCAAATATTGGTGCGAATGAAGGACTTAAAACAAGCCGCTCATATGTTAAATGGCTTGCATAAAGACTCGCCTAATTTTGGGCACCTGCCAGAAGCTTATCTGCTGGCAGCAGCCATACTCAACGATCTGGGCTTTACCAGTAAGGCGAAGGCCTTATTACGCTTCCTGATGGATCGTTATAAGACCCATGCACTTTACCCGATGATCAAGGATCGTTGGCAACGTCTTTTAGATGCTGAACCCAATCCTGGTACTTCCTCGCCATGAAGCTGTTTTCCTGACGCCTATAGGCCGAGCCGATCGCACGTAGGGCCTGGGCAAGCAGGGGGTGGGGAGGGTTTTGTTGCAGGGACTCCTTGGCCAGTGTGTCAGCTTCCTTCAAGGCGTCAATTTGTGCAAACCGAATCATCAGGCGAACCTGACTTTCAGCATCCAGTTCAGTGATTGTGCCTTGCTGTATGCCTTCTCGATAAATGCGAAGTAATCGCCAATGCTGTTCGATATCACCTTCCGGTGAATTAAATATCTTCTGTAACAGTGCGGCAGACTCAGGGGAGGGCTGACGTTTGATAATGTGATACAGGGGTAGCAAGACATTCAGGAGGGTGGGGTGACGTTCATAGAGATGGCGCAATAGTTTCTCAGCGTGGTTGTATTGCGCCTCCCCCATAGCCTGAAAGGCTTGATCCAGCGTTTCTTCAAGTTCCCGAGGCGTTGGCCGAGCAGGATCTGCTTCCTCAGCCTTAGGCGGTATCGCCGGTGTGATGGCTGGGTTCATGAATCCAGCTATGCCTAAGCCACAAACTAAGGCACTGGCATCAGCCCATAGGTCCCAGGGTGGGTTCTGCCAGCGCCAAGCCATCCAGGCCATATTGGCCAAACCCAAGAGGAGAGGAAGAGCAACGGGCAACCTCAGGGTAAGGGACTCGAAAGTCAGCGTGAACCAAGGCCAGCGCTGATGGCGGAATATATCCGCGCACCAAGCTCCCATGAGCCCGGCGATTCCGGTTTGTGCTCCATAGTAAGCAAAAACATCATGATCGATATGGAGGTCATGGACCAGGTTGCCCAACACGCCGGGTACAAGAAACATCAGCATCAATCGGCTTCCACCGTATTGAGTTTCAAGTGGCAGGGCAAGGCATAGCCATAGGACCAGGCTTATGAGCAAGCCAGGCCAACCATGGCTTAGAAATAGGGCGGTCAAATAAGTAATAGGACGGCTTTTTTCTGGATCAACGCCCAAGCGCACGGAACTTAATTGGTGGCGCTGTTGGTCATAGCTATGCCTGGCCTGTGCCCAGGCATCAAATTGCTCGGCATCCATGTAGTTGTGGCCGTCGTCGTTCAGGTGTTGGACAAACCCGGAATCAGCGCTCATACGTTGGGCCAGGGGCTGCCAGTTACCCTTAGCCATTTCGTTTTCCAGATGCTTGTCCAGAGAGGACAGCCCTTGGCTCAACAAACGAGTTGGGTAGTAAGGCCACTCCCTTGAAAGCAGGCTGTCATGATATTGCACCAGCAGAGACGGTTCTCGCTTCAAATCACCGAGTTGCAGTATGAGGAATACGGCGATGAAAAGGACTAACACCGTGAAGGTGGTGCGAAAGGATGTCGTCATCTGCGCTAACAAATTATGAAGTCTCCCACCGTTAAACGCCTTGCAACGTTGTAGCGGGGGTTTCTTGGGTCAACGACCAGAGCGCAGAGATGGAGTTACCACCACCACGACTTACCTCGATCTCACCAAGCGTGGGCCGTGCTTCCACAGCCGGTTCGGAGCCCTCCGCCCCTACCTGGATCCTTGTGATCCTGCACCGCTTCTTT
>JAJZHP010000050.1 GCA_021804355.1 Pseudomonadota bacterium
TGATAGCCACGGATTCAGAGGCTATCATGTATTCCTTCCTGCCATCAGCGCCATCACGTTCACCATAGATGATGGGACGTATGCCATGCGGGTCACGAAATCCCAGGATGCCATACCCTGTAATCATGACCACAACGGCATAAGCTCCACGCACCCGTCTGTGCACCGCCGAGACCGCTGAAAATATATCGTCTTCATTAGGTGACAGCTTACCCTGCGCCTGCAACTCGTGTGCAAGGACATTCAACAGCACTTCTGAATCAGAATCTGTATTGATATGCCGCAAATCCGTACGAAATAGTTCATCAGCGATTTCAGCGGTATTGGTCAGATTGCCATTATGCGCCAGGGTAATGCCATAGGGAGAGTTCACATAAAACGGCTGAGCCTCAGCAGAAGACGATGAACCTGCCGTGGGATAGCGCACATGACCTATACCATAGTGACCCGCAAGACGCAGCATATGCCGGGTATGAAAGACATCCCGGACCATACCGTTGTCCTTGCGTAAAAACAAACGCCCGTCCTGGCAGGTGACGATGCCGGCAGCATCTTGCCCACGGTGTTGCAACACCGTCAGAGCATCGTACAGCGCCTGATTGACATTGCTACCTGCGACTATACCGACGATACCACACATGTTTACCCCCGCTTACGCGACAGCACAGGACGCGAAAGCTCCTGTACCCGATAACCTAATTGACGGGTGTAAGGCGCATAACGCATGCACACCCCCACCCCCCTTGATTGCTTCCACCAAAGATCATGACTAGCATAAGGAGCTATCAGCATCACTAGCACCTCCACCATCAATAATCCTCGCAGCAGCCCAAATATGCACCCTAGCATACGGTCACTCCATCGCAACCCCACCTTGTCCAGGACACCCTGTATCAGGTAAGACAACAATGACATCACCAACCATGTCCCTATAAAAAGCATTAAAAAAGCGGCCACCAGTCGCAACGAGGGTGTCGGCACCATAGGCTGCAGGATGACCTGCATGGCTTCACCATAATGGCGAGCGACCAGCCATGCCAGAACCCAGCTGATCAGAGAAAAGGCTTCACGGATCAAACCCCTGAACAATCCCATCAGCATGGACAGGGCTATCACGCCCAGGATGAAGCCATCTGCAAAACTCACCAATCCCCCCGCTGCCCCTGTCAGGTCACAGACTTAAATTTAATGAACATTGTAGACCTGCATCCAGCCCGCATAGCCCTCTTTCGCTAAGCGCTCTTTGAATGATTCAGCCTTGGCTTTGTCAAATTCCGGACCAACAAATACTTTATACGCCGTACCCAATTGTCGCTGATAGACAGGATAGCCACGGCGCAGTAATTCCGAACGCAAGGCACGTGCAGCTTCTGCACTGGTCAGGCTGGCGACCTGAACTGTCCATGCCTTGGGCAGGTCAGGCACAGGAGGGTGACTGGGTACAGGTTTGTTCTGGTGCAGCTCATCATTTGCCTCTGCCATCGGCTTTTTGACCACAGCAACTGTAATTTTTTCCTGAGCAACCGAAGGGGTTACACCCGGACTGACCGCCTGTTCCGCAGGTGCAGGCGCCGTTCCAGATGACGGCGGAACACGAGGGGGCAACTGGGCAACCGGCTGATCAGTAGGCGTAACCAGCGGCGGGGCGTCCTGTAGCTCAGGAGCCGGTGCCTGCGTTGAAGCACCTGACCAGACCATCGGTGATACCGGCGGAGGCACGACCACCGGACGCGGTGGCAGGGACACCTCATGGGGGACGACCGTGCCACTGCCATCCAATACCAGAGGAGCCAGCGCTGCACTGCCTGCCAGCAAAACCAAGGTACCGAGTATTCTTTGCTTGATGGCCCGATCCATCATTCCTCCCTCACTAAACCAACATGTCGTCGCACCGCAGCCACCGTATAAAATGACCCCATGATAACGATACGATCTTCAGGGGCGGCCCATGCACTGCATAGCCTGAAAGCCTCAGCCGGGTCATCAGCCTGCCCCATGACACGCTCTCCCATGGACACAACGGCCTCAGCCAAAACAGCCGCCGAGGCACCCCGAGGCACCTGCAAACCCGTCACAAAATACCCTGCCGCCCAGCCCTGCAAAGCGCCTAGAGTACCAGCAATATCCTTGTCCGCCAGCATACCCAAGACGACCCAGGTTCGACCCAACACAGGGTATTCCTGCAATCGCTGCCGCAAAAAACTTGCCCCATGCGGATTATGGGCCACATCCAGACATAATCGCCCATCGGCAGCGACAAACTCTAATCGTCCGGGCAACGCTACCTGCGATAAGCCCGCACATAGCTTATCCATGGGCAGTTCCAGTTCAAGCCGCTGTAAAGCCGCCAAGGCCATGGCTGCATTATTAAGGGCGACGCCTGGCCTGGGCAGGCCAGACCAAACGCCCTGGGGTGTATGTAATGACCACGTCGAGCCTGTTGGCTGCCAACGTAAATCCTGACCCATACACCACACGGATGAGGCATAGCCATAGGCTGCCTGCAGTAAAGCAGCAGGAGGGTCATCATCACCAATCACTACCGGGCGACCGGGGCGCATTATCCCCGCCTTTTCTTTGGCAATCGACGTACGATCAGGACCCAACCATTCGACGTGATCAATACCTATACTGCTGATCACGGCTACATCAGGATCGATGATATTGACCGCATCAAGTCGTCCCCCCAAACCAACCTCAAGCACCCAGACATCAAGGTCTCTCTGCATAAACATATGCAAGACCGCCAGCGTGGTGAATTCGAAATAGGTCAACGAGATTTGGCCTCGCGACACTTCAACCAGCTGAAAAGCATCCAGCCATGCCGACTCTGGCAACCATGCACCTTGCACCACCGCACGTTCACGAAAATCGTGCAAATGCGGCGACATATAACGCCCTACGCGGTATCCACATGACTGTAGGACCTGAGCGGCGGTAGCTACCGTGGATCCCTTGCCATTGGTGCCTGCCACGGTTAGGACCCGGGCACGACCTGGCAAAATACCCATGATGCGAGCTACCTGACCGACGCGCTCCAGCCCAAGTTCAATCGTGACAGGGTGACTAAGCTCCAGATGACCGAGCCAATCCTTCAACGTCGTCGGCAACTGCGAATGAGACACTCCCGACCTGTCCCTCACAAAGGATAGTGGGTAAATTTGGCCAATTGCCTGAAAATAGTATCTCTCAGGTGATGGCGGTGCACGATCATATCGATAGCTCCATGGCGCAACAGAAACTCTGAGCGCTGAAACCCATCCGGTAGCGTCTGACGCACCGTTTGTTCAATAACTCGCGGGCCAGCAAAGCCAATCAAGGCATAGGGCTCGGCTATATTCAAATCACCCAGCATCGCCAAACTCGCCGAAACCCCCCCGTAAACCGGATCAGTCAACACGGAAATAAACGGAATACCTTTAAGTTTAAGCTGTTCCAAAGCCGCCGCTGTACGAGCCATCTGCATCAGAGAGAACAGAGCCTCCTGCATGCGGGCCCCTCCACTGGCTGCAAAGCATACCAACGGAATACGGTGTTCGAGACAGACATCGACCGCTTTGACGAAACGGCCACCCACAACCTGCCCCATGGAACCGCCCATGAAACCAAACTCAAAAGCAGCCGCCACCACCGGCATGCCCTGGACATGCCCTTGGCAGGCGACTAAGGCATCCATTTCGCCGGTATCTCGCTGCGCCTGCGTCAGCCTGTCCTTATACTTCTTGGTATCTTTGAAACGTAGCAAATCCTCAGGCAAGAGATCTGCACCTAACTCAATACGCCCCTCCTGATCGAGGAACTGATCCAGGCGCTCGCGTGCCCCAATACGCAAATGATGATCACAACGCGGGCATACACTGCCATTACGATCAAGTTCAGGGGTGTATAATACGGAGTCACATTTAGGACACTTGCGCCACAAACCCTCAGGCACATTCGATCTTTTACGATCTTCTGCATTACCCGCCACATTAGGAAGTATCTTTTCCAGCCAGCTACTGCTCATGACCTGCACCTATTCAGGAATTCACGTTCATGACGGCATCCATGCTTGCACGCATGCCCCGCAACAAGGCACATACCGCCTCGCTGCCAGCTTGCGGATCGGTCGCATGATGGGCCAGGGATTGAACCAATACGCTGCCTACGACCACCGCATCGGCCAAACCTGCGATGGCCCGAGCCATCGCAGCATCCTTGATACCAAAACCTACACCTATCGGCAAATGACTTATATTCCTAAGTGTATCTATTCTTCGCTGTACTTCTTCAATATCGAGATTAGCTGCTCCGGTCACCCCGTTTAAAGAAACATAATAGACATAACCACGTGCTGCTGCCGTAATCTTGCGGGCACGATCAACGGTGGTGGTCGGAGCCAGCAAATAGATAGGATCCAGCCCATAACGTGACATTTCATCAGTCAAGGCTTGTGCTTCTTCCGGCGGTAAATCAACCGTCAACACGCCGTCAACACCGGATTGATCGGCCAAATGTGCAAAGGTCGCATACCCCATGGCTTCTATCGGGTTGAGGTAACCCATCAGTACCACAGGAGTATGCTTATCCTGCTCACGAAATTCCCTCACCATGGCCAGCACATCTCGTAGCGAAACACCATGCCGCAGCGCCCGTTCATGAGCTGCCGCAATAACCGGGCCATCAGCCATGGGGTCGGAGAACGGCACTCCCAACTCAAGAATATCAGCACCAGCCTTGACCATGGCATGCATCAAAGCGACGGTATGACCTGGTTCGGGGTCCCCCGCCACCACATAAGGAATCAGCGCCTTATGCCCCGTTGACTGCCAGCCTTGAAATGCCGATTGAAGTCGACTCATGAATACACCCTCTAAACCTGAATGCCATCAAGGCGAGCTACCGTAAGCAAATCTTTATCTCCCCGCCCGGACAAGTTACAGATAAGAATCTCATCCTTATCCATACACGGAGCCAGTTGCATCACATGAGCTAGCGCATGGCTGGACTCCAGAGCAGGAATAATTCCTTCCGTTAATGTCAGCGCATGGAAACCTGCCAGCGCCTCATCATCGGTCACCGCCACATAGTCAACACGACCTATATCTTTTAACCACGCATGCTCAGGACCTACCCCCGGGTAATCGAGACCTGCCGATATCGAATGTGTCTCGATAATCTGCCCGTGGGCATCTTCCATCAGGTAGGTACGATTACCATGTAAAACCCCTGCCTGACCACAATTAAGCGGTGCCGAATGTTGACCGCTGGCCAAACCCAAGCCAGCCGCTTCCACCCCCACCATGCGAACCTGAGAATCAGCCAAAAATGGATGAAACAAACCAATAGCATTAGAACCACCGCCCACGCAGGCTACCAGCACATCGGGCAACCGCCCCGTCTGCTGTAAACACTGTTGCCGGGCTTCACGGCCAATCACAGCCTGAAAGTCCCTGACCAACATGGGATAGGGGTGAGGACCTGCGACCGTACCGATAATATAATAGGTCGTGTCGACATGGCTGACCCAATCGCGCATGGCCTCATTCATGGCATCCTTGAGGGTACGTGATCCCGAGGTTACCGGAACCACAGTGGCTCCCAGCAATTTCATGCGATATACATTCATGGACTGGCGCTGTACGTCATCAGCTCCCATATAAACGACACATTCCATCCCTAAGCGAGCGGCGATGGTCGCTGTCGCCACCCCATGCTGACCCGCTCCGGTCTCGGCGATGACACGACGTTTGCCGGATTTACGTGCTAGCAGGGCCTGGCCTATGGTGTTATTGATCTTGTGCGCACCGGTGTGATTCAAATCTTCCCGTTTAAGATAGATTTGAGCCCCACCGAGCTCACGCGTCCAGCGTTCACAAAAATACAAGGGCGAAGGACGTCCTACATAGTGGGCCAGATCACGATCAAATTCAGCCTGAAATTCAGGATCGTCACGCAGACGCAAATAACTCTGCTCGAGATTTTCCAGAGCAGCCATCAAGGTCTCCGAGACAAAACGCCCTCCATGCTGACCAAAATGGCCCCGTGCATCCGGAAAGCAGGAGTAATCCACAGCATCAGACATTTCGAACTCCTTCAACAAAGTCTCGCATCAATAAGGGGTCTTTCAGGCCAGGGGCTGATTCTACTCCGCCACTCACATCGACAGCCCAGGGACGGGTCTGCCGTATGGCTGCGGTCACATTATCGGGTCGCAAGCCTCCTGCCAGCACAAGAGGCTTATCCGCACGAGCCGGGAATAGGCTCCAGTCATAGGTTTGACCTGTCCCTCCCAGTAAATCCGGGTGCCAGGTATCGAGTAACAAACCCTGCGCATGGGGATAAGCCTGTATCCGCTGCATCAGATCCTGACGATTACGAACCTGCAGTGCTTTGATAAAAGGGAGGCCAAATCCACGACAAAAAGCATCCTCTTCATGACCATGGAATTGTAACAAAGACAAGGGAATCTGTCCTAAAATACGAATGACATCTTCGGCCTGAGGATCAACAAACAAACCCACCGTCGAGACAAAAGGCGGCAAATGTTCGATGATTTGACGAGCCACCGCCATATCGACACACCTTGGACTGCCAGGATAAAACACCAACCCTAAAGCATCAACACCAAGGTCAGCGGCAAAGAGCGCGTCTTCCACCCGGGTCAGGCCACAAATTTTGATCCGTGTACGCACAGACACTACTTTCCCATGTACGGTAGGGTCGATGACTATAGCAGAATTTCAGGCATTATCGGGCAATAAAATGCGGTCCCAGAGGTAACCTGGGCAAAACAAAGCGTTCCGGGTATAAAACATCAACAAAGTATAAACCCCAGGGGGGAGCGGTTACGGCCGCTTGAGTACGATCTCTGGCTTGCAAAACTTCTGCAACCCAAGCTGCTGATTCACGCCCCTCGCCCACTCGCATGAGCACCCCTGCAATATTTCTGACCATATGATGCAGAAATCCATTGGCCTGGATATCCAGAATAATTAAGCGCCCTTGCTGCCATATTTCCAGATGCTGCACCTCCCGGATGGGATGCTTGGCTTGGCAACCTACCGCCCGAAATGACGTAAAATCATGCTCACCCAGCAGATGTTGTGCCCCTTCCCGCATAAAATCCACGTTCAGGGGAGCATAATGCCAAGTCACTTGTCGACGCCATAACGCTGAGCGTTGCGGGTGGTTGTAAATGATGTAACGGTAACGACGAGCCAGGGCCCGAAAACGCGCATGAAAATCAGAATCTACTTCCTGGGCCCATAATACGGCGATGGTATCCGGTAAATAACTGTTGGTCCCCTGCACCCAAGCGCGCAAGGGGCGCTGCGAAGATGTCTCAAAATGCGCCACCATGCCGCTGGCATGGACACCGGCATCCGTTCTGCCCGCCGCAATCAAGGTGACCGGATGATCCGCCACACGGCTCAAGGCTTTTTGCAGAGCTTCTTGCACCGTATGGGGGTCATGGCCCTGAAACTGCCACCCACCCCAACCGGATCCATCAAACTCTATACCTAAGGCTATCAGCAACCGTCGCCTCAACTAGCCTGAAGTAGCAGGCCACGGGCTTCTTCCTGTTGCTGCGAACTCCCCTCAGCCAGCACTTCCTGCAAAATATCCCGAGCTCCTTCGAGATCCCCCATGTCCATATAGGCCTTAGCGAGATCCAGCTTGGTCGCATTTTCATCGGCATCAGCCAGAAAATCAAAGTCATCACCCAAATCTAGGCTGTGCTCATCTGCCGGCTGCGAAGTAGTCTCATCTTTGCTGTCCACGGAGTCCTGGGCTAAGGCTGTCATCTCAGGCTCAACCACCGACAAGTCATATTCAGCTGAAGGGGATTCCAGAGCAGCAAAGTCTTCCAGACTCATATCGTCCAATTCCATCGACTCAAAATCCGAATCCATACCAGATTCCAGGTGGGCCTGTTCAGCCGGCTCATCCGCAGCGTAGCCATGAATCTCCTCGTGACCAGACTGATGATCACTGACCTCAGACAGCAGGGGGTCGGCCAACTCATCATGCGTGTCCTTGGCTGGCGCCAGTGCCGGCGATGATTCAAGATCTTCCAGGGATTCTAAATCAAAATCCATATCCGACAGATCATCACCTTCTGTGCCGGCCAGCGTATCCACGGGCAGTTGGTCATGAGGGCTCATTGGGGTCGCCGCTTCCAGATCATCCAGACTAAAGTCCAGGTCGTGAAGTTCAGCGTCATCCAAGCTGACATGCGAAGATTCAGCCTGACCATCATCCAGTACCAACTCACCCAGATCTAGCACCTTATCTTCTTCCACCTTGGCAGGCTCTTCATGCCAGGATGCGCTAGCCAGTTCTTCGGCTTCCGTGGATGAAGAAGCAGCTTCTGCCCCTTTTTTCTCTTGGCCAAATGCAAAGGACAAATCATCATGATGATCATCCGCAGGCATCGAAACATCTTTCAGGGAAGAATCTGTAGCAAGTTTAAAATCATCTTCCAGATCCAGATCCAGAGGAGGCAATTCCAGATCACCCTCGGGCTGAACAGGCTGTTCCAGCAATTGATCATCAACAGCATGCAATTGCGTCTGCGACAAGGACTGATTAAAGTCAAACTCCATATCTTCCAAGGAGTCGACATTAAAATCCGCAGCTACTTCAGTATCAGCAGGCGGAGTCACCACCGGGGCAAAGTCTATCGTGCCCGCCTCTGAAGCTGGGCTCACCGATTTGGCTATGGGCAGCTGGGCACGCAAACTCTCAGCATGATCAAGGGCATCCAGATCCCCCATCTCTTCCAGAGCATGCTCTTGCTCAGCAAAGCCTTCGGCATCTCCCATAGCGACCTGGCATTCCATGAGACGTAACCGCAAATCGCTACGTTCCGGCTCCTGCTCGATAGCCCGGGTCAATATACCCGCTGCCTGAGGATAGCGACCTCTAGCCAGAAAATCTTCGGCTTCCTGCAAGGCATCATAGGGCGCTTCGGCTACCGGTTCCGTAGCCAGGGATTCCGGCAAAGCAAAATCATCCGTATCTCCATGATCGTCATGGAGACCGGTAAATATGGGTTCTTCATGTTCGAAGGCATGACCATCATGGGTAGCCAGACGATCAAGCTCAGCTTTTTGATCACGATGCCTGCGAAAAGCGATCAGTCCTCCCACCAGCGCAGCCAGAGCGGCAATACCCCCCGCCCCCCACACGATAAAACTGGGGCCACCCTGAGTTGCCACCGGTACCGGATTAGGTGGTATCACATCCGGCTTGGCAACCGGCTGAGGAGGCATCGATACAGGCTTGGCCTTGATCACTGCGGTTAAAGCAGGTGCAGGCTTAGCAACTACAGCCACCGGAGGGTGATTGACCTCAGAGACAGCTGCAACCGCAGGTTTAGGCACCGCCCCTGCGGAAGGCACTGAAACCACCACCTGCTTGTCCTGATGAGACTGAGGCTGAGCCTTCATGGCAGCCTGTAATTCTGCCAACTTTTTATCCTGCAGGGCGAGTTGCGCCTGCTGGGCCTGTAACTTGGCTTGATCACTATCGACCTGAGCCTTCAGTCGGGCATTTTCCAGTTGCTCCGCCTGTGCTTTTTTTTCATTATCACGCGCCAAGCTGGCATCTGCAGCCGCCAACTTGTTTTTATCTGCCCGACCAGGAGCGACCAGGTGAACCTGACCTCCCGCTCCGGCAACAGGTGCTTCAGCCTTGGCTTGATGCGCTGCCGTGTTAATCTGTGCAGCTTCCAGAGGTTTAGCCGGCACAGCTGATTCGCTACGCCCGCCCTGATGCCAAGCCTGATCCTGCTCCATCACCGCCTGCGCAGCTTCACGAGCACTTACACGCTGGATTTCCTCCAAAGGAGGAATCACCAGGGAGTGCCCAGCTTCAATCAGATTAACATTACCCGTGGGAAAGGCAGCAGGGTTGGCCTTTTCAATAGCCATCATGGTTTGCTGCACCGTCACGTGATGACTGGGGCGATGCTTCAGCGCAATGGACCACAGACCTTCACCCTGGCGCGGACGATAACGCGATGGACCTGAACTTTTTGCAGCAGCATGAGACTTAGTCGCCGGCTGTGCCGTGGGAGCGGGCGAGGCTTCTGCCGGTGTCGGTTCAGCTTCTGGGGCTGTCGAACTAGCGACAGGAGCGACCACCGGCGCTGTGACGGCAGGCTGCATCACGGGAGTTGCAGATACCTGACCGGAAGGCAGATCCAGCAAGGCAACGAACTCACGCATGCTGGTATTACCCGGCCAACTCACGCGCAACACAAAATCAAGATCCGGCTCAGTCACTGGTTGCACAGAGGTAACCCGTATGACAGCCGTACCATCAGACTGCTTGACGACGGCAAAACGAAGATCAGTGAGCTGAGTACTTCGTTCTACACCCATTTGCTTGAACTCATCCTGAGTCGCCAGATCCACCCTGATCTCATCAGCACTAAGGTCACCGACATCAGTGAGCAAAACCTCACCCAAATAAGGCTGGTTCAATGCCGACTTGGTTTTGATATCACCTATGGCAAGGGCATGCGCGAGGCCCGGCAGGAGTACACCTGCACTGAGGAGGGCAACCGCTAACTTACGCAGGACCATGGTCTCTTCCTTTGTTCAATTTTTTTTCATGACCGGTTCTTACTCGCCCATAAAAACCACGTTTTTCTGGGCGCAGCAAGATACCAGAATCCCACCACCAACGTTCATCCTAGAATTAGTATCACAAGATGGACGTAACTATCAATAATTAAAGCGCTTTTTCCAGCTTTTGCAGCACCTCAACAAGATTTTTTGCAATACTGAAGCGCAAATTGTCCACACCCACCCTCAAACTGAGCGTATTTTTCGGCCCCTCAACCTGAATCTCAGCGTGGATCCAGGGCTCTTGCTCATCTTCACTAGCCAGCATTTCCACCGGACCGCCGGGTGTCTCATCGAGCCGACATCCGGCATGTAACAATAACTCCCTCAGCATAGCCGGGCTTATCGCCGTGGCAAAACTCAGCTGCAGGTATAGCACCAGACCATAAAAAACCGGCACTTGCAGCCGGGTCCAATCAAGCTGCACCGCCTGACTATCAAGACACTGGCTGAGTGCCTCGCAAGAGCGCTGGACCTCATCATGCGGCAACGGCCAATGATTGAAAGCCATCTGTAGCGGAAAGGTCTCATGCTGCTTGCCTCGACCATTCAGCATATCCACCACTTCACGCACCAATCCCGATACAGCCAGATTGCTGCGCATGGAAACCGGCTCCAGCGAAACTATCCGTGCAGCCTGTAACCCCGCCGCCAGCATGGGGCGAAGTAGTCGCGCTGCCAGATCCACCTCAGGAGCCATTAACTCATACACGCGAGGATGCACCCATCCCGCACGACCATCGGGAACCACAATAGGCTGCCCCTGGGTGAGTCTCGGCAGGATATCCTGAGTATCGCCGCGCAGAACGATCAGGGCCTGTAGTTCATTTAGCGGATAGTCATCAGCATTCTGCACGATCAGGGAACGCTGACGAAACAAAACGGTGGTCTCTTCATCGGGGTCAGACTCCCCCTCTTCCAGCAGAACGACCTGCAGATGCTCCCATGCCTCCAGGGCTGCCAAGATAGCGCGGGCACGATCCCCCTCCGTATCGCCCCAAATTCCCAGCCTATGTAACAATTATGACTCCTCAACCAGAATGCGTAACATACGACGCAGGGGCTCCGCTGCCCCCCACAACAATTGATCACCACACGTAAAGGCACTGAGGTACTCAGGCCCCATAGACAGCTTACGCAAACGGCCTACGGGCACCGTCAAGGTCCCGGAAATAGCCGCCGGTGTTAACTGCTTTATGCTGTCTTCCCGGGTGTTAGGCACCACCTGGACCCAGTCATTGGCTTCCGTTAAAACACCTACAATATCATGCAGGGGTATATCCCGACGCAACTTGATAGTTAAGGCCTGGGAATGACAGCGCATGGCGCCTACCCGAACACAAAGGCCATCGACAGGAACCTCCGACTTTTGACCTAATATCTTGTTGGTCTCGGCCTGTCCCTTCCATTCTTCGCGACTTTGGCCGTTTTCCAGTTGCTTATCGATATAAGGAATCAAGCTGCCTGCCAGAGGCACGCCAAAATATTGCGCGGGAAACTCTGCATCACGCTGCAACTGAGCAACACGGCGGTCAATATCTAAAATGCTACTGGATGGATCTTGAAGCAAGGACTCCACGCCATGATAGAGATACCCCATACCTGACAATAACTCACGCATGTTATTGGCGCCAGCCCCCGAGGCAGCTTGATAGGTCATCGCACTCATCCACTCAACCCAACCCTGGCGATAGAGCGCACCTACCGCCATCAGCATCAGAGATACCGTGCAGTTTCCACCAATAAAGTCACGTACTCCCTGTGACAATCCCTGTTTAATAACCGGAAGATTGACCGGATCAAGCACAATGATGGCGTCATCTTTCATGCGCAGTGTCGATGCCGCATCAATCCAGTACCCTTTCCAGCCCGAAGCGCGCAGGCGTGGGTAGACTTCCTGGGTATAATCCCCACCCTGACAGCTCATGATCACATCCATAGCCGACAACGCCTTGATATCATGAGCATCCTGCAGGGGCGGCAGCGAGCAACCAGCAATTGCCGGCGCCGCCGCACCGACTTGCGACGTGGTAAAAAAAACCGGCTCTATGTGGGCAAAATCATTCTCTTCCTGCATGCGCTGCATGAGGACGGATCCCACCATGCCCCGCCAACCTACCAAGCCCGTACGCAACATAACCGCCTCACTTATCCCGTCATTACTCCAGCGCCGCCACAACGGCTGCGCCCATCTCCCGTGTACCCACCCGCTGGGTGCCCGCCGACAGGATATCTGCCGTACGCCAGCCTTGATCAAGTACTTTACCTACTGCATGTTCAATAGCCTGCGCAGCTGCTTCCTGATGAAAGGTGTAGCGCAACATCATAGCCGCTGACAAAATCGTGGCCAGCGGATTAGCTACATCCTTGCCCGCAATATCCGGAGCCGAACCATGGCAGGGCTCATACATACCCTTACCCTGGGCATCCAGAGACGCCGAAGGCAACATACCTATCGAACCTGTCAGCATGGCAGCTTCGTCGGAAAGAATATCACCAAACAGGTTGCCTGTAACAATCACATCAAACTGTTTCGGTGCACGTACAAGTTGCATCGCTGCATTATCGACATACATATGCGAAAGTTGTACGTCAGGATAATCCTTGGCAACCTCGGTGACGACTTCTTTCCACAATTCTGTGACTTCCAGCACATTGGCCTTATCCACGGACAGTACCCGCCGGTTTCTGAGCCTGGCCAGATCAAAGGCTACCCGAGCAATACGCTGTATTTCTGTTTCACGATAGACATCCGTGTTATAGCCTTCCCGTTCACCATTATCCAGGATACGCACGCCTCGCGGTTGACCAAAATAGATCCCTCCCGTCAGTTCACGCACGATCAAAAGATCCAGACCGGATACCACCTCAGGCTTGAGGGTTGATGCTGCCGCCAGTTGCGGGTACAACAAAGCAGGCCGCAGATTGGCAAACAACCCCAGTTCAGCACGTATGGCTAACAATCCACGCTCCGGACGCAAGCTGCGCTCAATACTTTCCCAGCGCGGCCCACCGACAGCTCCTAATAAAATAGCATCGGCCGCCTTGGCTGCTGCCAGGGTAGCCGGGGGCAAAGGCACACCGGCAGCATCAATGGCACAACCACCCAGCAAATGATGTTCCCAGGTCAGTCCCAGCTCAAAGCGCTGGTTCACCCGAGCCAAAACAGCTAGAGCCTGTTCCATGATTTCAGGGCCGATGCCATCACCTGCCAAGATCACGATATGCGGCATGTCATTTCCTCCATCAAGATTGCAAGGGTCTAAATATCCAAGGGGCAGCCTGACGGCGGGCCGCTTCATAGCGACCGATAGCCTCGGCGTGTTGCAACGTCAAACCGATATCATCCAATCCTTCCAACAAGCAATGCTTCCGGAACGGATCGACATCGAAAGCATAAGAAACACCTCCCGGCGTGCTTACGGACTGTGCTTGCAAATTCACCAGCAGCGTATACCCAGGCTGAGCACTCACCTCAGCCAACAAACTATCCACGGCTTGCTCTGGCAAAACAATAGGCAGTAGCCCATTCTTAAAACAGTTATTGTAGAAAATATCGGCAAAACTAGGCGCGATCACCGCACGAAAACCATACTCCAGCAATGCCCAGGGCGCATGCTCGCGCGATGACCCACAACCAAAATTGCGGCGCGACAGCAAGATACTCGCCCCTTGGTAACGTGTTTGATTTAACACAAAATCCGGGTTCAGCGGGCGTCCTTGAACATCCTGACCTGGATAACCTTCATCCAGGTAGCGCCATTCATCAAAGAGATTTACCCCATAGCCTGTGCGGAAGATGCTTTTGAGAAACTGCTTGGGTATGATCTGGTCCGTATCCACATTGGCCCGGTCCAGAGGAGCTACCAGCCCCGTCAATGTTGTAAATTTATTCATCGCCAACCCTCCTTAAGACAGATGCCGGACATCAACAAAATGCCCTGCTATGGCCGCCGCCACCGCCATGGCTGGACTCACGAGGTGAGTACGTCCACCCTGACCCTGACGTCCTTCAAAATTTCGATTTGAAGTCGATGCACAATGCTCGCCAGCACCCAGCCTGTCGGCATTCATCGCCAGGCACATGGAACAGCCCGGTTCACGCCACTCAAAACCTGCTGCCTTAAATTGAAGATGCAGCCCTTCTTGCTCAGCCTGTTCCTTGACCCAGCCAGAGCCTGGTACCACCAGGGCTTGCCGGATACTGCTAGCTACCTGGCGACCACGTATGACCGCTGCGGCCGCTCGCAGATCTTCTATCCGCGAATTGGTACACGAACCTATAAACACCCGATCCAGCGGAATATCACTGACCCGCATACCGGGTTTAAGCCCCATATAGTCATAAGCGCGCAACCAAGACTGGCGACGATCACTATCCGCTTCCTGGTCGGGATCAGGCAGCAGCTCATCGATACCCACGACCATTTCAGGCGAGGTACCCCAGGAAACCTGAGGTTGTACACGACCGGCATCCAGGGTCACCACACGATCAAAAACAGCATCCTGATCCGAGTGCAAGGTCTTCCAGTAGGCTACCGCTGCTTCCCAATCCTGCCCCTTAGGCGCATAGGGACGATCACGAAAGTAGGCCACGGTCTTATCATCGACTGCCACCATGCCTACACGTGCTCCTGCCTCGATAGCCATATTACAGACCGTCATACGCCCCTCCATGGACAAAGCCATGATCGCAGCACCGGCGAACTCGATGGCATGTCCATTGCCTCCGGCTGTGCCTATCTGGGCGATGATCGCCAGGATCAGGTCCTTGGCGGTGACCCCCGAACCCAACTCTCCTTCGACTCGCACGAGCATGTTCTTCGACTTTTTCTGGATCAAACACTGTGTCGCTAACACATGTTCAACTTCAGACGTACCAATGCCATGCGCCAGACAAGCAAATGCGCCATGGGTAGCCGTATGGGAATCGCCACACACCACTGTCATGCCCGGCAGCACCAGCCCCTGCTCAGGACCAATCACATGCACAATGCCCTGGCGGCGGTCATTGATAGTAAACTCAACGATGTTAAAATCACGACAATTCTCATCCAGGGTTTGTACCTGCAGGCGTGATGTGGCATCTTGTATACCTGCCACGCCCTGAAGCCGCTCAGGAGCCGAGGTAGGCACATTATGATCCGGCGTTGCTATATTGGCATCCAGGCGCCAGGGTTGACGGCCAGCCAGCCTTAAACCCTCAAAAGCCTGGGGGGAGGTCACCTCATGCAAGAGGTGGCGATCTATATAGATCAGTGATGAGCCATCATCCCGTTCCTGTACTTTGTGTTCCTGCCAAAGCTTGTCGTAGAGCGTCTGTGCTGCCATGGGGTTATCACTCCTGCACTGTGCATTTCAGATCACCTACCCTACGCAATCTGCTAGAATAAATCCAATTCATATTTTTCATTTTATTCATTCCATTTGAGAATATCATGCTAGAAACTAGTGCTCTGCAAGCCTTCCTGTCGGTAGCCAAAAACTTATCTTTTTCCCAGGCAGCTGATGAATTGCATCTTACCCAGCCCGCGGTCAGCAAACGTATTGCTGCTCTGGAAAGACAGCTATCAGCCACTTTATTCGACCGTATAGGGAGGCAGGTCCAATTAACGGAAACAGGAAAACGACTTTTGCCTCAGGCGAGGCAGATCCTGATGGATCTTGAAGAGATGCGGCGTTCTGCCGATGAAGCAGGACAACCCATTGCTGGCCAATTAACGCTGGGAACCAGCCACCATATCGGGCTACATCGATTGCCACCGGTACTACGACGATTTATTCATCTCTACCCTGAAGTACACTTGGACTTGCACTTTATGGATTCTGAACAAGTCTACCGCGGCGTCATCCAGGGAGAACTCGAAATCGGCATGGCCACCTTACCCCCTGGCCCCACCCATGAACCCGGGCAAATCAGTGTCTGGCATGATGAACTGTGCATCGCTGTCAATCATGAGCATCCTCTAGCCGGACGACAGGAGATTGATCTGCAGGAATTACAAAGCTATCCGGCCATCCTGCCTGCTCCCAACACCTTCACTCATCAGATTATTGAACGACTATTTGAGGACCGTCAGCTGCACATTCGTTTAGCCATGACCACCAATTACCTGGAGACGCTACACATGATGGTGGAGGTGGGCTTAGGGTGGAGCGTACTGCCCGTCAGCATGACCGGACAGGGCGTAACCCCCTTGTTTATTCGTGGGCACAGCCTATCGCGGCAGCTGGGTGCCCTCTACCACCCACGCCGGGTATTATCTCGCGCCGCTCAAGCTCTTTTGCTCATTCTGCCATCGAGCACAGCAGAAAATTGACCCACCATCAGCATGCAGGCATGATTGCCTTAGGCGTATTTAGCCAGCAAAAGGCGCACTTCAGACATACGCAACTGTGCGTCATCATCGCCGCTATCGACGCCTTGAACTACATTGTGTTCGATAACACAGGCCATCATCTCATAAAAGGCACGATCCAGCGCCTTACGAGCAGCCGTTAGCTGTTGCAAAATCGCTTCACATTCCGAGGTCTCATCCATGAGCTTCTGCACACCACGTAACTGTCCCTCGATACGAGCCAGACGCTTTTTCATATCACGGCGGTGATCAGGATTACTCATCAATTCAATCATTAAATCCAGCCTCTTTATACATACCCCCGATAGTATACAGGCATTCTCGTCACGCATCCATGACTCCCCAAAAAGACCCCGATGAACGGGGTCTTTTTCATCAACTCATAACTAATTTATCAGTTTGTGCGTAAAACACTGCCATTCATGGCGGAGATGTAAGCACAAACGGATAAACCATCCCGATGTTCTGGGTTGAACCACCCAACCGTGTGGTACCGAACAAGTTGCCAAAGCTGCCGAGCACCAATCCCGCGAATGGCTGCGCGCCGTCCGTCGCCGCCAGAAAACTGTGGAGAATGGTTTCCGTACCGGTCGATGACAGCTTGAATACGGCACCCTGATTTTGCGAACCGCCATCTTGGGTGACACCGTACAGATTACCGGCATTGTCTACCCTCCGTTGGCGGTGACCACTGCATGGTTACCAATTCCAGTCACCGAATTGCGCGAGAAGTCCCCTGAATTTATTCAGGGGGATGTTTAGCCTAGAATGAAATGGATGGTGCATAGCCTAGTGAAAGCCAGTCATGGCGTTAATGCCCGAATGGGCCATTTTGATTGCAACAATTAAAATAGGTGTCGATCGATTTTGAACCTCCCCATGCCTACCCCTGAAAAGACAGGGTCTATGGATTGCTGGCAGCATGAATCCCGCCCCTTTCCTAAGACACCATCACAATAGGCTTATCAGTTTGTGCGTAAAACCCCGCCATTCATGGCGAGGATATAAGCATGCCGTTGACTGCTTGTTTTGAGCTGCCTATAATAATGGGGTATCCCCTTAGCTC
>JAJZHP010000152.1 GCA_021804355.1 Pseudomonadota bacterium
AAAGCAGACGTTTGCGAAACTTGAGCCCAGCCTTCGGTAGCCACCATGCCGTCTTTGGCATCTATACCCACCATAATATGGCCAGGAAACTGCCGACAGGCCTGGTCGACCAGTTCAGGTTGGATCAGGGCCTGGGTGCCCAGAATGACCCAGCTGACACCTGCTTGCAGGTATTGCTCGATAGTTGCCAAAGATCTTATGCCGCCACCAATCTGCAGGGGTAGGTTGGGGTGGGCTTCTGCAATGGCTTGAACGACGCCGGCGTGTTGAGGTTTTCCGGCAAATGCGCCATTCAGGTCAACCAGATGCAGGCGCCGAGCTCCTTGCTGTTGCCAGTGATGGGCCATGGCGACAGGGTCTTCAGAGAAGATCGTGGAGTCATCCATGCGTCCTTGCCGTAAGCGTACACAGTGTCCATCTTTGAGGTCGATAGCTGGAATGATGAGCATGAGAATTCGGCCTTTTACGGGTGCCAGTTTAGAAAGTTGGAGAGCAGCCTGAGTCCGGCGCGAGCACTTTTCTCGGGATGAAACTGTACTGCAAAAATTTGATCACGCCCTAAAGCTGAGCAGAAATCAACGGCATAATGGCTGCGGCCTAAGCTGAGTTCAGGTACATCGGGGTCACAATAGTAGCTATGGACAAAGTAAAAACGGCTGCCATCCGGGATGCCTTGCCATAAAGGATGAGGTTGTTGCCAGACCTCGTTCCAACCCATATGGGGTACTTTCAGGCGCGCACCGTTTTCCTGCAGATCATAGCCAAAAAAACGTACATGACCCGGATAGACATTCAGGCCGGATACTCCCCCATTTTCTTCAGAACGAGACAGTAGTGCCTGCATACCCACACAAATGCCGAGCAGGGGTTTGGTGTTCAGCGCATGACGAACAGCTTCATCAATACCTTCACTATGCATAGCCGCCATGCAATCACGCATGGCCCCCTGACCAGGTAAGACCAGACGATCGGCGCGACCTATCAGCTTGGGGTCATGGGTTACCCAAACGGTGTCTGCCCCCACATGCTCCAGCGCCTTAGCAACGGAATGAAGGTTGCCCATGCCGTAATCAAGCACAGCGACTCGTGTCATAAGCTGCCCTTGGTGGAAGGGGTTTGCTGTGCCATGCGGGGATCGAGTTCAATGGCAGCACGTAGGGCACGGGCAAATGCCTTGAAAATGGATTCGATCTGATGATGGGAATTAGTGCCTGATAGGTTTTCTATATGCAGGGTGATGCCGGCATGGTTGACCAGGGCTTGGAAAAACTCGCGGAACAGATCGACATCAAAATTGCCCACCCGGGCACGGGTAAAGTTGACTTGATAGAACAAGCCAGGCCGTCCGGAGATGTCGATAACGACCCTGGACAGAGCTTCATCCAGAGGGGCATAGCAATGTCCGTAGCGCCGTATGCCCTTTTTGTCGGCCAGCGCCTGGGCTAAAGCCTGGCCCAAAACGATGCCGCAGTCTTCAACACTGTGGTGATCATCAATGGCCAGGTCCCCCTGGCATGCAATATTGATGTCAATCAGGCCATGTCGAACCACCTGGTCCAGCATATGGTCCAGGAAGGCAATGCCCGTAGCTAGTTGACCTTTTCCCTGGCCATCCAGATTAACTTCTATGCTGATACGGGTCTCCTGCGTGTGGCGGGTGACCGAGGCTGTGCGTGCGCTCATGGAATACCTGAATTTGACATCTTTGCTGTATAGTATAACAGCCTTCCACAGGCATGGTGCAAAGTCTGGTTAGGCCGTTATACTGCTAGCGAGCTTATGTAAGGAGTGGATTGGCCATGCCGGTTGAGATTCAGGAATTTCGTCGGGTTCTTCCTGATGATGTGCAAGAGCAGTTGCATAAGGTTTACATCGATATGCCAGCGAGCAAAGATGCAGACGATGTCATTGCCAACGTTGAGCGAGCTTTGCAGGCAGGTGGTCGCTATTATGCGGGCTTATTCAACGGGCGATGGATTTGTGGTGTCTTGGTCAGTGGTGATCAGCAGGAACGTAGCATGAGTTATTTAGCGGTGCACCCTGCAACCCGAGGTCGAGGTGTGGCTGAACGTCTCGTTGATGAAGTCAGGGCCTTGGAAGGGCAGCGTGGACCTGGGTATTTGAACACGACCTTTGATTGTGCTGATGCTGATCTGGTGAGCATTTTTGAGGCCATAGGTTTTATCGCCCATGAAGGGGGCGTGTATCGCTGTCAAATCTGAACATGGCAACCGATACCGGGAGGTTAACCAGATGATAATGCGCAGCTACGCGGGGGGTCTGCTGTGCTTGCTCATGTTGCTGACATCTCCAGGGGCACTGTCGACGGTCTCTCCTTTGCGTGTCGTCCTTGATGATAATTACCCTCCCTACAGTTTTCGTGATGATCATGGCCGTCTACAAGGTCTGCGCATAGATCTCTGGCATTTATGGTCGGAGATCCATCATAGACCTGTGGTATTGCGAGGTGAGCACTGGGCAGAGGCCAAGAGAGATCTACTTTCAGGCCAAGCAGATGTTATAGATACCATTTTTGATACCCCTCGACGACAACAAACCTATCAATTTGCTCCTCCCTATGCTGAAATCCCTGTACGTATATACTTTGATAAATCCATCACAGGCATCAGTGATTTAAATTCGCTGGAAGGTTTTACCCTGGGGGTCAAAAAGGGAGATGCCTGTATACAGGATCTTGTTGAGTCGGGAGTGACCCATTTTTCCAGCTACGATAATTACTATGTGCTCATTCAGGCCGCAGGCAGAGGTGAAGTGCATTTATTCTGCATGGATGGGCCTCCTGCCACTTTTTTGTTGTACAAGGCGGGTTTAGCCAACCAGTTTAAGTACTCGCACCGTTTCAATACAGGTCACATGAGTTATGCGGTATTGCGCGGTCATGCCGCCATGTTGCCGCCCTTAGTGGCAGGGTTTGCAGACTTGCCGCAGGCTAGGGTTAAGGAAATCAACTTACGCTGGCTGGGTCAGAGCAATCTGCCTGCCGGAAGTGAAAGTACCCATTATCTGCGCATCATTAGCTGGGCTCTGATCCTGGCTTTGTCTTGGGTGATTTTACTCATCCTCTGGAGTCGCGGACTACGCTTGCGCGTGGCTCAGCGTACGCGAGAGCTTGTCGATGCTCTGGGTGAAGTACAACAAGCTCATGCCTCTGCCGATGAAGCGCGCGAGAACTTGTTGGCGGTTATTGACGCCATACCTGATTTATTGTTTGAGATGGATGGAGAAGGGCGTTATATCAGTTACCGTACGCAGATGCATGCCATCAATACATGGGTGAAGCCTGAAGATTTTATTGGTCGGCGCGTCGATGAAGTCCTCCCAAGAGAAGTGGCTCAAGTTATCCTCGATGCTCTGGAGGATGCTCGTAAACATGGTTCTTCGCACGGTCGTCAAATTGGGGTGACCTTGGGAGGGCATCAGATATGGTTCGAATTGTCGGTTGGCCGCAAACAAAGCCCGGATGAGGGTCTCGAGCGCTATATCATACTGGCCCGGGACATCAGTGAGCGGCGGCTCATGGCAGAAGAACTGGAGAAGCACCGTAGCCATCTGGAAGAATTGGTGCAGGGCAAAACCAGACAGCTGGCACTGGCAAATGCCAGGTTGACACAGCTGTCGCGTATACAGCGCGCTTTGAGTCGTAGTTCGCAAGCCCTGGTTCGAGCTCAGCGAGAGGACAGCTATCAGCATGATGTTTGTCGCATTGTCGTTGAAGAGTGCGGGCACCGTATGGCTTGGGTGGGGTATGTGCAGGACGACGAAGATCAGACCGTGCGTCCTCAGGCCTGGGCAGGCGAGGGGCTGGACTATCTGGATAATTTACTAATCACCCGCAGCGAAGGAAGGTGGGGATCAGGTCCAGCCGGTCAGGCACTACGTAGTGGTCAACCGGTGGTGCTGACGGATATACAGAATGATCCCAGCTTTGCACCCTGGCAACAAGCAGCGGCGGCGCATGGTTTTCATGCCAGTATTGCGGTCCCTTTTCGTTTGGATGATGGTCAACAGGGATTGTTTTCGATCTATGCCGGTCAAGTCTATGCTTTTAGCTCTGAGGAAATTGAGCTCTTGCAGGAATTGATATCAGATTTTGCTTACGGCATAGCAGGTTTGCGACTTCGTCAGCGCCATTCAGAAACCATGGAAGAGTTGGCCAAAAGGGCTGAAGAGGAGGTTGTGGCGCATAAAAGGACACAATCCCTGGCTGATTTGTTGCAGTTAATTCTGGACTCCATGACGAGTGTCATCTTGGTGTGGGATAGCCGTCAACGTCTCATTCGCTGGAATCAGAACGTCAAAGATTTTTTCCCCCTGACCTCGGCTCATCTTACTGAAGGTATGGGTCGAGACGCCTTTATCGATCAGTTACGTGCCAACACTGAGTTTTTTGAGGGGCCGAAACTATGGAGTGAGTGGGAACAGCCCTCGCACGGAGAATTGCATACCGCCACCGGTCAAACCCTGGAATACACCCGCCAACAGGCCAAGGACGGTAGCCATATTATGCTGATCAGCAACATCACTGAAATCAGCAGTATG
>JAJZHP010000051.1 GCA_021804355.1 Pseudomonadota bacterium
TCACATACTCAGCTGTAGCCAATACCGGTGATGTCAATGGCATCGCTTGTTCCGGTGGAACATGTCCCACACAGCATTTTTATAATGCCACAGGCTTTTCAGGCTCCTCCCAGGGTGCGATCAATACAGGAACCTATGTTATCAATTCATCGGTGTATTCGGATCAACAAGGGTATGTAATTACCTTTGTGCCAGGATCACTAGTCATCAATCCAGCTACCTTAACAGTCTCTGCTGGAAACGTCAGCCGAGCTTATGGGCAGGCTAATCCTACTGTAGCGCCGACCTATACGGGCTTTATGGGGAGCGATAGTGCAACGACCGCATTGACAACGCAACCTACTATTGTGACATCAGCCGTCTTGACCAGTCCTGTGGGTAGTTATGTGCTAACACCGCAAGGTGCCGCATCTAGCAACTATATTTTCAATTATGTACCCGGTTCGTTGACGATATCTCAGGCGATACTGGCCATGACAGCAAATGCCACAACATCTACCTATGGATTGGCATTGCCAACATTCACAGGGTATTTATCAGGACTGGTCAACGGTGATACGCAAGCAACCGTGTCGACGGGAACCTTGACTTTTACCTCACCGGCATCCATAACCTCGGATGTAGGTGCATATGCCATCAATGGTTCAGGCTTGACCCTGACCAACAGTAACTATCAATTGGCACAGGCTGCGGGTAATGCAACGGCACTAACCGTCAATCCACTTCCGTTGACAGTTCAAGTGCAAGGCAACAAGGTCTTTGATGGCACTACGGCGCTGAACAATCCGGTATTCACCAGTAATGCGCTTTCCACAAATCCTGTAACGATACAGGGAACGGCTGTGTATGCAACAACTGCGGGTATGGGGGTAGCTATCAATGCTTCTGGATTGACCTTTTCTGGAGCCCATGCCGCTGATTACTCGTTAGTATCAACGACAGCGACGGGCTCAGGCAATATTACACCGGCTCCCTATTTTGATGCACCTTCTGCACCAACTTCCGCATCTGTGACACCAACGCCAAGCAATGTTGGCTTGGTCCAGGCTGTCCAGGAGGTGATTCATGGCGAGGAAGCACAAGCAGTGGCGGCGGCTAGTATGCATGTGGTGCTGCCGGGTAGTGATAGTCAGGCGTTGTTGACGGTCACGGGTGATGGCATGCGGTGGCCGCAGTAAGGGTCAAGGTAATTGGCGATAAAGGACAATAAGGACCTCAGCATGATGCAGCGCTTAAAACTAGGGACACTTTGTATATCAGGATTAATCTTGACCGGTTGTGGCGGTGGAGGAAGTACCACGGTTTTGCCTTCCTCTGTGGGTACGACTTCATCGACGAGTGGCAGTAGCAGTCAGGCATTTGTGACTCCGGCCAGTTCTGTAACAACACCCACGTATACAGGAACCTCGCTGTCTATTTATCAGGCCATTAATTCAGTTCGCCAATCGGTCGGTGTTGGCTTGTTGAGTCAAAGTACCAACCTCGATACGGCGGCTCAGGCGCACGCCTCATACCTAGCCTTACAGTCACCTCCGGCAGAAACACATACGGAAGTTTCCGGTAATACGGGGTTTTACGCGATTACTCCTTATGCTCGTGCTGCCTTGGCAGGCTTTACTCCAGCTTCAGCATGGATTGATGAGGCCATAGGTAATGCGTCAAGTTGCGCAAGCCAGTTGCTTGATACGGTCTACCATGCACAAGAGTTATTAGGAAATATACAGGAAGTTGGTATAGGACTGAACGCAAACTGGGCATGTGTTCTGGATGTAGCCACCGTTGCGGGAACAGCTAGTCTACAAACGCCCTCAAGCGGTGCCGGTGTGCCCGCCAGTGGCGGACAACAGATTGCTCTGGGGACGATAGCTGTTTTTCCCTATAATAATGAGACGGCGGTACCCGGCTCAATGTCTGCAGGAGAAAATCCAGCTCCACCCTTGCCTTCAGGGTATGGCACACCTGGCCATCCCATCATGGTCAGGGTTCATGTGGACAGCGCCAGTGATGTCTTAAGTGTCACAAACTTTGCGGTATCAAATAGCTCAGGTAGTCCCTTACCTGGGGCAGTGCTGGTCAATAGTGATGCTGTAACAGCATCGACGATATCGGTTATTTCTGATCCCAATATAGCTCCTGGGGTTGTATTCTTTGTGCCACAAAGCCCCTTGGCCAGTCAGACTACGTATACGGTAGTCTTTGGCGGAGCGCGTAATGGAACAGCAGTTCAGAATACATGGAGTTTTACAACTCAGTAGTTATATATCCGTGGTGGGACCCGTTAACTGTTCCAACCACATGGAAAGAGCAGCGATTCTTGTGTTATCCAGTTGAAGGCTCAGTTCTGGTCCCTTCAACTGGCGATTCAGAATCTGTGATATGTCGGCACGCTGAGCAACTTCTGTGGCTATTCGCAAAAGCTGGCCTTGCGGATAAGTATCCATGTGGTGTCCTAAGCGACCTTGAATATCAAACTGGCAGGCCTGTATAAAATCCAGCATACGTTGTGGTCTTCTCAGAGCATCCAGTGCTTTGAGCAAACTCATGATCTCAGCTGCATTAGCCTGTTCAATTTTATGCAGTTGTATGTGATGTGCAGCCACTAGCAGAGACAGGTCATGAGCTTCACGAGGGACTTTGAGACGCTGACAGAAGGCTTTGATTGGGGGTAATCCGCGCAGGCCATGGTCAGGGTGATGCGGCCATTGGTCCTGGGGTGTCTGGGCTTTACCCAGATCATGGAGTAAGGTAGCGACCCGTACGGCAAGGCTGGCTTGACCACGAGCCGCTTGATCAAGAGCCATCAGGGTATGTTCACCGCTATCCACCTCAGGATGCCACTGTGGATTCTGTGGTACGCCAAATAAATGGTCGATCTCGGTAAACCAGGGTTGCATAGCTCCGACTTGACGCAAAACTCTGAAATAAACGGAAGGCTGCTCTCCCATCAGGGAGCGAGCAGTTTCTTTCCAGACACGTTCAGCCGTGAGATCCTTCAGTTCACCTGCAGTGGCCATGGTTTGCATCATCGCGTAGGTAGCTGCGGTGACCGTAAATCCCAGACTGGCGAAACGGCTGGCGAAACGAGCAACGCGCAGGACTCGCAGAGGATCTTCGACAAAGGCTGGTGATACATGGCGTAAACGCCGAGCACGTAAGTCCTCTAGTCCCCCATAGGGGTCGATAAGTTCACCCTGCTCATCCTCAGCGATGGCATTGATGCTAAGGTCGCGTCTGAACAAATCTTCTTGCAGGGTCACCTCAGGAGAGAAAGCGACAGAAAAGCCTTTATAACCTCGACCCTGTTTTTGCTCGGTACGAGCCAAAGCATATTCCTCTCCGGTTTGAGGGTGCAGATAAACCGGGAAATCGTGACCAACCTGACGATAACCCTGAGCTAACATTTCTTCAGGAGTAGACCCCACGACAACCCAGTCGCGCTCCTGCACAGGGAGCCCCAGGAGACGATCGCGTACGGCACCACCGACCAGATAAACTCGCATGCTCATGACGCTACATCAGGGTTGGAAAGTATCTGGGTGGCTTGCCAGAGGTACCAACTGGCAGCGCTACGATAGGGACTCCAGGCTAATCCCTGTTGTTTTAATTCGGCTGGCTTGGGCTGTACGGCAAGACGCCTTAATTTACGGTATCCCTCACGAACTCCAAAGTCTCCGATCGGAAGAATATCCGGGCGTGCAAGATTGAACATCAATAGCATGTCCACGGTCCACGGTCCAACACCTCGTATACCCGTGAGTTGTTTGATCAGTACGCTATCTGACATGGCCAAGGCTTGCTGTCTGTCAGGAACCTGACCTGACAGGGCATGCTGAGCCAAATCAATCAAGGCTGCTGATTTGTTGGTGGAAAAGCCACATTGTCGCAAAAGCTCAGGAGGACAGTGACCTAATGCTTCTGGACTGGGCATGCCATGGAAATGCTCTTGTAAACGCCGCAGCAGGCTGGCAGCTGCCCGCCCATGCACATGCTGGTGCGCTATGGCGTCCAGTAAAAACTCGAAAGGAGTAAGCTCCGTACGCAGGGCAAGGCGACAGGCTCCGACCTGGTTGACCAAGTGAGACCAGTCGGCATCCAGGGAAGCCAGGAAAGACTGCGGAGTTACCTCAGTATTCATATCGAGATCTGGTGTTCGGTGCCATCGGAGGTTATATGCCAGGATTCAGTCTGGGTTCCATTATCATAGGACTCCAGATGGACATCAAACTTCCATAGTCGATAAAGATGTTTGAGCATGATTTCCGTACTAGGACCGAGCGGTCTTTGTTGATGTTGCTCATGGTGTAAGGTCATGGAACGATCGCCACGCAAGTCGATATTCCACACCTGGATATTAGGTTCATTCATGCTGAGATTGTACTGGTCCGACAAGGCTTGACGAACTTCACGAAACCCATCTTCATCATGGATAGCTTCAATCAACAGATTTTCACTTCGTGGAAGATCGAGTACGCTGAAGAGCTTAAAATCTCGTATCAGGCGAGGGCTGAGAAACTGCTGTATAAAACTTTCATCTTTAAAGTTTTGCATGGCAAATTTCAGGGTAGTCAGCCAAGGGGAGCCAGCAATCTCGGGGAACCAGTGTCTGTCTTCAGCATCAGGATGCTCACAGATACGACGCAGATCGGTATACATGGCATAACCCAAGGCATAAGGATTGATGCCGTTATACCAGGGGCTGTCATAAGCGGGTTGAGCTATCACGGCCGTATGGGAACGTAGAAATTCCAGTATGAAGCCATCCGTAACCAGCCCTTGGTCATAGAGGTCATTGAGCAGGCGGTAATGCCAAAACGTAGCCCATCCCTCATTCATGACCTGAGTCTGTCGTTGCGGATAGAAGTATTGTGCAAGTTTACGTACGATACGTACGACTTCGCGTTGCCAAGGCTCCAGCAGAGGGGCATTTTTCTCGATGAAGTAAAGTAGATTCTCTTGCGGTTCGGCAGGGAAGCGGTGACGTATAGATTCTTCCTCGTCCGGGCTGGCTTTAAGCGGGATGGTACGCCAGAGGATATTGACCTGTTGTTGCAGAAGGACTTCACGCTCCTCCTGACGTTGCTGTTCTTCGGCAGCAGAAATAGGATAAGGACGTTTATAGCGATCGACGCCATAGTGCATCAGGGCATGGCAGGAATCCAGTAAAAGCTCAACCTCGGCTTTGCCATGACGTTCTTCACAGCGCTGTATGTAGTGCCTGGCAAAGACCAGATAATCGATAATGCTGCTGGCATCGGTCCAACTGCGGAAGAGGTAGTTACCCTTGAAAAAGGAATTATGTCCGTAGCAGGCATGGGCTATTACCAGGGCCTGCATGGTCATGGAATTCTCTTCCATCAAATACGCCACACAGGGGTTGGAATTGATGACAATTTCGTAAGCCAGCCCCATTTGTCCGCGCTGGTAGGCTTGATCGATGGATACAAAATGCTTGCCAAAGGACCAGTGGTTATAGTTGATAGGCATGCCTACGGAGGCATAGGCATCCATCATTTGTTCGGAGGTGATGACCTCAATTTGGTTAGGGTAGGTGTCCAGCTCATAACGTTTTTGTGCCAGTCGTCCGATTTCTTCATCGTAGCGAGCCAGTAACTCAAAGGTCCATTCAGAACTGGTGGAAATAGGTTTGCGTCGTGCCATCGTGCCCCCTCAGGCTGCCGCGCCTTGTTTGCGAGCAAACAATTCACGAAATACCGGATAGATGTCGCGGCCGTCGATGATCTGCTGCATGGCAAAACTGCCTGGAAACTCCTCTTCAACCCCAGCATAGGCATGCCATAAGGCTTGGTGTTCGCGGGGTGTAATTTCTATATAGGCGTAGTATTGCACCCAGGGCATGATTTGTTCACGTAACAGGCGCTGGCATAGAGGAGAGTCATCATTCCAGTTATCACCATCCGAAGCCTGGGCAGCATAGATATTCCAGGCGTCTGCAGGGTATCGTTGCTCCATGATCGTTTTCATTAATTCAAGGGCACTGCTCACGATGGTGCCGCCCGTCTCGCGTGAATAGAAAAACTCCTCTTCATCCACTTCTTTGGCACTGGTGTGGTGGCGGATGAAAACAACCTCAATACGTTGATAATTACGTTTTAAAAAGAGATAGAGCAGGATAAAAAAGCGCTTGGCCATCTCCTTGGTTTCCTGATTCATGGATCCCGAAACATCCATCAGACAAAACATCACCGCTTGCGCCGTAGGTTTGGGAACCTTGATGTGGTGATTAAACCGTAGATCCAGGGTATCAATAAAAGGAATACGCAACAGACGGCCACGCAAGCGCTCTATCTCCGCTTCCAGTTCCTGTCGCTTCACCGAGTAAGCTGGATCCTGCGGGAGTTCAAGCAACAAGGCTTCAAGCTCTTTGAGTTTATGCCGATGACTGCTACCCAGAGCAACACGGCGAGCTGAGGCCTGGCGCAAACTACGTACGATATTGATTTTGGAGGGAGTACCACTGCTGACGATACCCGCTTTCTGCCACTGAAAGGTCTCTACTCCAGCCAGTTGTCTTTTCAGCAGCCGGGGCAATTCAAGATCTTCAAACAGAAAATTGAGGAACTCTTCCTGAGAGATGTTGAAGACAAATTCATCCTCCCCCTCCCCCTGATCAGAGGCCTGTCCTTGACCCTGGCCGCCCCCTCCGCCTTCAGGTCTGGGTACACGATCGCCGCGGACATATTCATGATTACCAGGGTGTACCTGGCGGCGCTCCCCGCCCTGACCATGATGAAAAACAGGCTCAGAGATATCCCGGGTTGGTATGGAAATGGAGTCGCCACGGTCAATGTCGGTGATGGAACGCCGGCTGACAGCCTCGGTGACCGCTCCCTTGATTTGTGCCTTGTAACGCTCCAGAAACCGTTGACGGTTGATGGTGCTACGGTGTCGTCCATTCAGGCGCCGATCAATAATGTAGCTCATCCTGCCTCCTCGCGATTACTGCGATTTGCGTACACGCAAGTACCATTCCGAGAGCAAACGTACCTGCTTTTCGGTATAGCCGCGTTCAACCATACGACGGACAAAATCCTGGTGTTTTTGCTGGTCGCCCTTGGACGCCTTGGGGTTAAAGGAAATAACGGGTAATAATTCCTCGGTATTGGAGAACATTTTCTTTTCGATAACAGCACGGAGTTTTTCGTAAGACAGCCAGCTGGGATTGCGTCCGCTGTTACCGGCACGAGCTCGTAAAACAAAGTTGACCACTTCGTTGCGGAAGTCTTTAGGGTTGGATATCCCCGCCGGTTTTTCGATCTTCTCCAGTTCTTCGTTCAGGCTCTGGCGGTTGAGGATTTCACCGGTATCAGGGTCACGGTACTCCTGGTCCTGAATCCAGAAATCAGCATACATGACATAACGGTCAAAAATATTTTGTCCATACTCAGAGTAGGACTCCAGATAAGCCGTCTGTATTTCCTTGCCAATGAATTCAACATAGCGCGGAGCCAGGAATTCTTTCAAAAACCCCAAGTAGCGTTCATGCACATCCTTGGGAAACTGCTCTTGTTCAATCTGGGTTTCAAGGACATGCAATAAGTGCACAGGGTTGGCGGCGACTTCAGCATGGTCGTAGTTGAATACACGCGAAAGAATCTTAAAGGCAAATCGGGTTGAAAGGCCATTCATGCCTTCATCAACGCCGGCAGAGTCACGGTATTCCTGATAAGACTTGGCTTTAGGGTCGGTGTCTTTCAGATTCTCGCCATCGTAGATACGCATCTTGGAGAATATAGAAGAATTTTCCGGCTGTTTAAGCCGAGACAGCACACAGAATTGTGCCAGCATCCGCAAGGTATCAGGCGCACAGGGAGCCTGGCTTAAGGAAGAGTTATCGAGCAGTTTCTGGTAAATGGCAATCTCTTCGCTGACACGCAGGCAGTAAGGCACCTTCACGATGTAAATACGATCGATAAATGCTTCATTGTTCTTGTTGTTGCGAAAGGTTTGCCATTCAGCTTCATTGGAATGGGCGAGCACGATGCCGTCAAACGGGATGGAACCAATAGCCTCGGTGCCGTTGTAGTTGCCTTCCTGGGTTGCGGTCAATAGAGGATGCAGCACTTTAATGGGAGCTTTGAACATTTCCACGAATTCAAGCAAACCTCGATTGGCTTTGCAGAGGCCGCCAGAGAAGGCATAGGCATCGGGGTCATTCTGAGCAAAATCTTCCAGACGACGTATATCAACTTTGCCTACCAGGGAGGATATATCCTGGTTGTTCTCGTCGCCGGGTTCTGTTTTGGCAACAGCGATTTGATCCAGTATGGAAGGGCGACGTTTAACGACTCTGAACTTCTCAATATCGCCGCCGAATTCATGCAGGCGTTTCATGGCCCAGGGGGACATGATGGTCCGCAGGTAGCGTCTGGGTATACCATACTCTTCCAGAAGTATCTGGCCATCCTCGCTATCGTCAAATAGGCACAGGGGCGATTCATTAACCGGACTGCCTTCAATGGCGTAGAAGGGGTATTTTTCAATCAGAGCTTTAAGCCGTTCGGCCAGTGATGATTTGCCACCACCTACAGGTCCGAGCAGGTAAAGAATCTGTTTCTTTTCTTCCAGTCCCTGAGCAGCATGGCGGAAATAAGATACGATTTGCTCGATGCACTCTTCCATACCATAAAATTCGGCGAAGGCCGGATATCGCTTGATGATCTTATTGGAAAAAATACGAGAGAGTACGGAATCCCGTGCGGTATCCACGAGTTCAGGTTCACCGATGGCTAAAAGTAAACGCTCAGCAGCGGTGGCATAGGCCGTGGGATCATCACGACAGAGAGATAGATAATCCCTCAGGCTTAAAGTCTCTTCTCGAGCCTGGGCATAACGATGCTGAAAATGATCGAATATAGACATGCTGCATTCCTCATCCCATGTGCATATCTATCAGACTAGACCCAATAGCTCGGGAGGGATATACCTAGGTTACAGTTTTTAACGAAGCAGTCCGTTAGGCAGGTTCTCCGCCTAGCCGGCAAGGCAGGCTATTCCGTTGCATGGTGTTGAGTTCAAGCGCTGTTAAGGATCCCCCCCAGACGCAGCCCGTATCCAGTGCATATATTTGCCCTGGGGTATGGCCGGGCTCCAGCGTAGACCAGTGACCAAAGATAAGATGCTGGCCCTCCCAGTCTTGGTGTGGCCAGGAAAACCAGGGTGCATAACCTTCAGGTATGTCAGCCAGCCCTGTTTTATGATGGAAGTCGAGCTTTCCCGTAGCGGTGCAGATGCGCATGCGTGTTAAGTAATTGATAATGGCGCGGATGCGTGGCATGCCCTGCAAATCCTCTTGCCAGGAATCAGGCTGGTTACCATAAAGTTTACGCAGCAGTTTGTCGCGTAAATCACCTTGCAGCACGGATTCAACTTCGGCCGCATAACGGCGCGCATCGGCCAAGCTCCAACAAGGTGGAATACCTGCATGCGTGAGCACGACCTGGTGGGGCGCCGAGGCCAGTAGCATCGGGCGAGAGCTTAACCAGTCAATTAAGTCCTGCCGATCCGGTGCGTTGAGCAGCCTATCTAACCGGTCTTTGGGGTTTGCGCGTGCGTGTCCATAAAAAGCCGCCAGTAGATGCAGGTCATGATTGCCGAGCACGCTATCAGCGGAAGACCCGAGGCTATATAGGTAGCGTAAAGTTGCCAGCGAGTCGGGGCCTCGATTGACCAAATCACCTGCAAACCAGACTTTGTCACGGCTGGCAGAAAAATCCAGCTGAGCTAACAGCGCCAACAATGACGCATAGCAACCTTGAACATCACCAATAACATAATGCGCCATCAGTGTAAGGTCCGAGGTACTGCCAACGTGAAAGCAGGTATCGCCAACTCAAAACTTGCACCATGATCATCGATCAATCGATAAGAACCCTGCATTCTGCCCACGGGCGTCGGCAGAATGGCGCCACTGCTGTATCGGTAGCTACTACCTGGAGCCAGATAAGGCTGTTCTCCCACCACGCCTTCACCTCTGACTTCCTGAACACGATCTTGTCCATCGGTAATATGCCAGTATCGGCTCAAGAGCCGAGCCCCCGTATGACCACGGTTGGTCAGTAGAATCTCATAAGCAAAGACATAATGTCCTGCATCAGGTACGGACTGTTCGGCCATGAAGGATACTTTGACTTCGATGGAAATGTCGTGTTCAGGCAGTTCCATGTTGCTCCAGCCAGTTAACTAGTCGCACATAATCCGCAACGCTCAAGGTTTCAGGGCGTGCAGTTGCCGATAGGTTAAGTTCCACCCAAGCATGATCAGGCACTTCATCACGCAAAGCATTTCGCAAGGTTTTACGACGCTGCCCAAAGGCCTGGGTGACCACCTGATGCAAACGCGCTTCATGGCTACAAGGATAAGGCAGGTGAGCATAAGGTGCTAGACGAACTATAGCAGATTCAACTTTGGGCGGTGGGCGAAAAGCTGACGGCGGGACTAAAAACAGCAGGTCCACCTGGCAACGGTATTGCAGCATGACCGATAGCCTTCCATAGGCGCGATCTCCTGGGGTAGCCACCATGCGTTCTACCACTTCCTTTTGTAGCATGAAGTGCATATCCAGAATGCGATTGGCGTGCCCCAGCAAATGAAAAATGAGCGGAGTTGAGATGTTATAGGGCAGATTGCCAACGATACGCATAGGTCGGTCATCATAGAGGCTGGCAATGTCAAATTTCAGGGCATTGGCTTCGATGAGAGTCAGCTTACCTTCAACGAGTGTTTCGATGCGTAAGCGCTGTGCCAGATCGCGATCCAGTTCCAGGGCAACCAGGCGATTCAGGTGAGGGAGTAGATGATGGGTCAAGGCCCCTAGTCCAGGACCAATTTCAACCATGCAATCGCTGACTTGGGGGTGGATGGCGGTGACGATACGCTCAATAATATGGGTATCAGCGAGAAAATTCTGACCAAAACGTTTACGCGCTACATGCCCATCAATAGTTTGGCTCATCATGATGATCCTGAGGGTGTCATTGCGAGAGCGCTCTGCATGGCTGCTATCAAGCTGCCGACCTCAGCGCCTCCCTTGCCTGCAAGATCCAGGGCTGTACCATGATCCACAGAAGTTCGGATAATGGGCAGGCCTAAGGTTATATTGACACCTTGGCCAAAGGTTGCATATTTGAGCACAGGTAGTCCTTGGTCGTGATACATGGCGAGGGTGACATCACATTGTTGCAGATGGCGTGGAGTGAACGCTGTATCTGCAGGCAAGGGGCCAAGCAAGCATAGACCTTGAGCACGAAGCTGTTGAAGAACGGGTTGCAAGATATCGATTTCCTCATGCCCGAGATGGCCTGATTCACCTGCATGCGGATTCAGGCCACAGACGGCAATACGCGGCTGCGTTAGGCCAAATTTGATACGCATTTCACGATCGATGAGTTTAAGGACTGAACTGAGTAGTTCAGGCGTTATAGCCGTAGCAACTTCATGCAATGGTAAGTGCGTCGTTGCTAGTGCTACCTTAATTCCCGGTCCGGCAAGCATCATGACGACCTGGGGTACGCCGCAGCGCTGTTGCAAAAACTCGGTATGACCGGTGAAGTTAAAGCCGGCATCGCTGAGGATGGATTTTTGTACCGGGGCGGTGATCAGGGCGGTAAATTGTCCAGACAGGCAGGCATCCGTGCCAGATTCCAGCATCCTGATCACATAAGGGGCATTGGCCGCATTCAGTTGGCCTGGTTGGCATGAAGTATTCAATGCCTGCGCCCAAAGATCCAGTGTGCCCGGTTGGTGTGGCAAAAATTGTCCCGTAAATGATCTCAGGGTTATGGGTAGATGGAGTTGATCAGCACGCTGCCTGAAGAGATCAGGGTCTCCCATGACCACCACAGGGCAGGCCCAGTTCTGCAGGGCCATTTGCAAACAAAGATCCGGGCCAATACCAGCGGGCTCTCCTGAGCTGATTAAAAGTCGAGGTGTAACCTTAGTCATGGTGTTTAATATCAATATAAGCTTCGGCTTTAATTTCTCTTAACCAGCTCTGCAGTTCATCGTCATACTGGCGCTGGAAAAGAGCGCGACGAGCTAAATTCTCTTGATACTGTTTAGACATGTCTTCATCGCGTACACCGGTGACTTTAAGGACATGCCAGCCAAATTTGCTATGAAAGGGCGGGCTAATTTTGCCTACCGGGGTTTCGTCCATGACCTTATCAAACTCGGGAACCATTTCCCCGTGGGTGACCCAGCCCAGACTACCACCATTGCGTGCTGAACCTGGATCTTCTGAATAAAGCTGTGCCTGCTGGGCAAAATCTGCCCCCTTGAGCAAGCGCTCATAGATACGCTGAATTTTTTCATGAGCTTCGGCATCCGAGATCACCTCAGAAGGTTTGACCAGAATATGTGAGCAGGCTATTTGATGAACAAAATGGTTGTCAGCGCTACGCTTGTCGAGCAGTTTGATAATATGAAAGCCCGTATCAGTGCGTATGGGGGGCAGAACAGCACCCTGGGTGAGTCCGGGGATGGATGATGCAAATAAGGTAGGAAGCTGGGCTTCTGAACGCCATCCCAGATCACCGCCATCCAAGGCATTTTCCGCTTGGGAATCGGTTGCAGAAAGCTGTGCAAAGTTGGCTCCTGCCTTCAGTTTCTCAAAAATGGCATTGGCATGAGCTTGAGCATTCGCGATTTGCTCGGGGCTGGCCTTATCAGGCAGAGCCACTAGTATTTGCGCTAGATGATATTCCGTGGCCAGGGCAGCTTTGCCTTCGGGAGAGGCCAGGAAGGCATTGACATCTTGTTCTGTAATACGGACACGCGAACTGATTTCATGATTACGAAGACGTTCAATCATGATCTCATGACTAACTTCCTGTCTGACACTGTCATAGCTGGTGCCTGGAGTGTGATTAAGTTTGTCACGGAAGGCATCCAGACTGAGATGATTTTGTGTGGCCAGGTCCGTCATCGCATGATTTAAGGTGTCGTCATCAATCTTGATGCCTGAGCGTTTAGCCATTTGCAATTGCAGGGAATCAAGAATTAACTGATTGGTGACCTGTTCACGCAGTACATCTTCAGGGGGAACGGGTGTATTGTTCTGCTGCATATGAAATATCACATCATTCATACGATCTTGAATTTCGCTGTTCAGAATGACATCATCATCCACGATGACAGCGATATCATCCAGGGGAGTAGAGGCCCTGGCCACCATCATCATGCCCAGCAGTGTCATCAATAGCCATAAACGCATTATTAAGGTCGCTCCGCATTGGATATTTGTTGGTAACCCAGAATGGCTTGCCCCAGCATGTTTTCCATCTGGCGGCTATAACCGCCGAGCCCCTTGAACTCGAATTGAAATACGATAGATCGGTTGTACCCGGGAACGTTGTTGACCGCAAGAAAATCATCAAGATAGATGGAGTCTACAAGACGAATACGCCAGCAGCAGTTTTCGTATTGAAGGCCAGCTATGGCTTCTTGCGTATGATACAGCGCCATATCGTACTGCCAAAGACCGATTAACTGCCAGCGATCTCCCACCGGTGTTACAAAGGATCCGGTAGCCATTCTGAACGTAGGCATGGTGAAAAGCTGGCTCTGTGTGGTCAGTCCTTCCATGCTGGTATAACTCGAGTAGGCGTGGATATAGGTATATCCGACATTAAAAACGCTCTTATTATCCGGAGGTTGCCAGTGCAGATTGATACTGCCTCGATTCGCCCAACGCGTGGAAGGATCCATGCTGAGATTGCCGGATAAGGAAAGGGTTGAAGATAAGCGAGCATTGGCTTCTGACAAGAGACCTGTAGACATGGAGGTTTGTTGCGGCAACGTGGCGACCACATTTCGCGCTTGAAAATAGCGCATGTCGCCAAAGTTAAAACTGTAATTCTCATTGCCATCACTATCTAACCAACGGTTGTTGATACCCAGTGCTAACTGATTGGCATCATCTAGACGGTCACCGCCTACAAAGCGGGAGTCGCGAAACAACTGTGTATAGGTTAAAGGATTTTCGAGGGTATCAAAGATAGGCAAGTTATTTTGGTTGACGTAAGGGGCCTTGAGATAATAGAGGCGAGGTTCAAGAGTTTCTGTACCACTTTCAGCCAGGGAACGGTCAAAGTACAGTCCTGAGTCAACGCTCAAAGTAGGAACGGTAACGCTTCGCGTTAAGGGTATGGAGTCCTGAGCATTGCTTTGAGTTCCGACGGGTAAGGGATTATTCAATGAATAATCCAGATGTTTTAGAGTCATGCGTGGATTTAAAAAGGCCCAGGGCGAATCCATAGTCATGCCTACGAAAGGATCTGAACGTAGCCGGTTACCCTGGATGTAAGGGTCTCCAGCCACAACTTGCCCTCCTACCATGCCGCTTCCATCATTGATGCTTCTTCGGAAGTCAACCATGTCGACGTTAAAGCCGGCGTTGATCAGATGATTGTCAGAAACCCATAGTCGAGAAAGCGAAGTTTCAGGTAGTCGGGCATAAGGCTTGTTGGCGTCGGTGACGGTAGGATCTAGGACTTGGAACTCCTGCATCTGTGACATCCAACTCCAGAACTTGTCATGGTAATCCACCTCACCCATGCGTTGCTGATAAGTCGCTGTAGACAGAGAAGCCGTCGTGCCAAGATCCTGATAATAGTAGTTATCAGAGACATAGTTGATATCAGTTTTTGCTGACCAACCTTCTGCAAAGCTGCCACTATGCTGCCAGCCTAAAGCTTTACGCGATTCACCGGCGATAAGCGAAGTATTGGGTGAGGCATCGTTGGGATTGTAATACAGCGGAAAGCCACTGCGGTCATTGCCCAAATATCCCCCAGCAATCTCACCATGGCCCCAACTCTCCAGGTAACGAAAGTCTCCCTGCATCCATAAGCCGCGCTTGGTGATAAGCGCCGGAGTGATAGTGGCATCGTAGTTGGGTGCTAAATTCAGGTAGATAGGCAAAGAAAAAAGTACGCCATTGGTGCTACTAGATCCAAATACCGGAATCAGGAGACCACTTTGGCGACGATCATCAATGGGGAAATTCAAGTAGGGGATGTAGACCAGGGGAATGCTGTGGGTGTATAGCACGGAATGGATGGCCTCACCCCGCCCTGTGTTCTGGTCCAGGCGGATAAGGTCGGATCGTAACCACCAATCACGATGACCTGGTGTGCACGTACTTATTTCACCCTTTTCAATGGTCGTCACGCCCGCAGAGGATCGCGTAATTCTGGAGGCTTTGCCGTGAGCATGCATGCTGGAAAGGGCATAACGTGCATGCTTGATCAGCGACTGTTGTTGTTTAAGTAAGGATTCACCATAGACCCCCGTGGCTGCATAACCAGCTTCCGACATCACAAGATGTCCCTGCATACGGGCAAAGTTGGTAGTCCGGTTTATATCGGCCTGGTCAGCACAGGCGGTACGGCCATTCTCCCGTATTTCAACATGCCCCTGCATGCTGGTCATTCCATACTGCTGTGAATTCACTGCATCGGCATAGCCCCATATTTCCCCCTGAGGGATGGGCTGTGAAGCCGGAAACAGGTTGATTAGATAACCACCTGGACAGGTTTGATCGATATAGGGACGCTGCGCGACGGGAGCAGCCATAAGTTCTTTCGTTGTCCTGTAGCCTAAATCACGGTAATCATCCATCTCATCGGCATGGGCTACAACCCAATAGCTACCCATAACTGCACAGGCAATAATAAACGGAGTGAACAGTGAGGATAAACAACGCATGGGTATAAAGACGACGATGCAGGTAGGTGGGCCATGATACTTTCTTTCTGCTGGGATTGAAAATTGTCAACGATGATGGGTTGTAAGAAATGTTTATCTATGAACCCCCAGACCCATGTCGCATAATAGGACGATTGATGGCGACCGAGCAGTGTATATGCAACATGATGAGAGGGCTCAGGGGCTACGTTCCTGGGCACAAGCATGGATAGCTACCCACCATCAGGAATGGGGCCATGTGATTTCCATGCAGGTTGTTTCGGGGGATGCCAGTTTTCGGCGATATTTTCGCCTTCTGTTGCCTCATGGCAGCTTGATCGCTGTAGATGCACCCCCTGTTCACGAAAACAACCCGGCTTTTGTAGCCATAGCGTCTGCACTTCGGGCACATGGGCTGCAGGCTCCCGAAGTGTTTGCCTGGCAGGTTGAACAGGGTTATTTGTTGCTCCATGACCTGGGTGATCGAGTTTTACTGCCTGCGTTAAAACCTGACACGGTCGATGATTTATACCGTCAGGCCTTGCAACTGCTTTTTCGCATGCAGGAATGTGAAATAGTGCCCGGCTGGACTTTGCCTGTTTATGACCGTGTTCGGCTCATGGATGAGATGAAACTATTTCATGACTGGTTCCTTGTCCGCTACCTGGGTCTTTCTCTTTCCGTAACACAACATGCCATATTAAGTAATGCTTTGGAGCTGATACTTGAGCAGGTTATGGACATGCCTACGTGCTTTGTGCATCGGGATTTTCATTCGCGTAATTTGATGTTGCTACCGGACGGGGAGTTGGGAGTTCTTGATTTTCAGGATGCCGTCACGGGGCCCTTCAATTATGACCTGATTTCCCTGTTGCGGGATGCGTATATAGTTTGGCCACGAACTCAAGTCCAGCAATGGATGCTTTATTTTTATAAGATGGTTAATAGACAAGGCCGCTTAGAGGAATCGATGAGTGAAACCGATTTTCTCGAATCCTGCGAGTGGATGTCAGCCCAGCGTCATCTCAAGGTTCTGGGGATCTTTGCCCGTTTGTATCTGCGTGATGGCAAGGCAGGATACCTTAAGGATATTCCCCTGGTCTTAGCCTATTTGCTGGATGAAATAAGTTATTTGCCAGCTTTGCGGCCCTTGCATCAGTTGCTTGAACAGGTGGTCTATCCTGCTTACCTGGACCGGGAGCCACAAGGTAGGGTGGAGTTATTGTGAAAGCGATGATTCTTGCCGCAGGGCTGGGAACACGTATGCGTCCATTAACGGATCAAACGCCTAAACCCTTGTTGCCTGTTGCAGGCAAGCCATTGATTGTGTGGCATTTAGAAGCTCTGGCTGCACAAGGCGTAGCCGAAGTCGTGATCAATGTTTCTCATAGGCGGGAGCCGTTGATGCAGGCCCTTGGACAGGGAGATGCCTGGGGGTTGACGATTCACTGGTCAGTTGAAGAGCAGCCGTTGGAAACGGCAGGAGGCATTATTCAGGCGTTGCCCTGGCTGGGGCAGCAGCCATTTCTTTTGATTAACGGCGATGTTTGGTGGCGCCCCCGATGGGACTTGATGCAGCTTGCAGAGGGTGATTTAGCCCATCTGTTGCTAGTTGATAACCCTGCCCATCACGCCCAAGGTGATTTTGTGCTTTGCCAAGGGCGGGTTCATGAAGGCGAAGATTCGCGGTTGACTTTTGCAGGGATCAGCTTGCTTTCACCAGACCTTTTTCGGGGCATCATGCCTGGCGTACATCCTCTGGCTCCTTTGCTACGCCAGGCGATAAGGGCTGGGCTAGTAAGTGGTCATTATTATCCTGGCCCCTGGGTCGACGTCGGAACACCACAGCGCTTGCAAAGTTTGGATCAGGCCTTGCGTTCAGGGGGTATTTAACTGTAGCTGACCTGCCAAAGGGTACAGCCAGTCAGCCAGTGACCAGCTTAAGGCATCACTGACATCGGAAAACTCCTC
>JAJZHP010000153.1 GCA_021804355.1 Pseudomonadota bacterium
GAAAGGAATTTGCCTCGCTCCCGTATGCTACGACTGGACAACTCATTCAGGTAATTCCAGACAAAGTTCACCGCCCTTGCTTGTGCTGCAAGAACCTTGGCGTGTTTGTCACGCACTCGAACTTTTAGGGTCTTGGTTGCCAACGTATCAATCCTCTTGATACTGTTATTATAGGCAGATCAAAACAAGCAGTCAACGACATGCTTATATCCTCGCCATGAATGGCGGGGTTTTACGCACAAACTGATAACGTTTCATAGGCATGACTCGTCAATCCTCGTAGAGTGATGTGATTTAATCGTCAGGGGATGGTATGGGTGGACTCTTTATCCTCAGTCGCTATTGAGGTGGCAATCTGTTCATACTTCTTCATAAGTTCTTCACGACGCTCGGGATCCATATTGATCTTAGTCAGATCGCCCTGGTAGTGTTCAATGACCCGGCGATCCATCAGATCAAACCATAACGACGGCAGGTAAGCCGGCAAGAGCATGGATGCATAACCGCCAGGAAGTTGTGGCGAGTTTTCAAAATGACGCAGGGCTTGGAAACTGCGCGCTGGGTAGGCGTGATGATCCGAGTGGCGTTGTAGTTGGTACAGTACTAAGTTGGTCACCACATAGTTGCTGTTCCAGCTATGCTCGGGTGAAGTGCGTTCATATTTGCCGTTTTCATCTTTTTGCCGTAGCAAGCCATAATGTTCAATATAGTTCACGACTTCCAGCAAGCTGGCGCCATAAACGCCTTGAGCTATCAGGAAGGGAATGGCGCGGGGGCCACAGATCAGGGTCGTGGTGCCTACAAAGCCTGCCGTTATAGCCCAGCCTTGCAGGAGTTCGTTTTCAAGACACCAAAACCCTTTGCCCTTGCGTTCCAGGCGTTGGGTTTCGATTTCAATCGCTGATTTGATGCCCCCTATCACGGTTCGAGGCAGGAATTTCCAGAAACTTTCTCCCATCCGGCTGGAAGCTGGATCTTCAGGCGTCGCTACGCGTTTATGATGTCCGAAGTTATGTTCGACCGCAAAATGGGTGTAGAACGTAGGAGCCAAAGCTAACATAGCACTGATACGGTTATGTTTTTCATGCTTATGTCCGAGCTCATGGCCTGTAACAATGGCAATCCCATTGAGTGCTCCCACCGTTACTGTAATGCCCAGCCGGTCAGCCATGGGTACATGGTCACGGGTTGCCAGCCAAGCGCCCAACACAGTCATGATATATTGTGAAGGAATAAAAGCTTTGGTAATCCAGTTATAGTAGGGGTCATTTTCTAGGTCTTTGATGGCTTCGTCAGGAGGGTTGCTGGTGTCTTCACCGATCCAACGATCCAGGGCAGGAATCACTCCATGCACCAGGACGGGACCTGTCCAAGCCAACGCGCGAAGTTTTTTGGGGGCGATAGCGTAGGCGGTCAAAGCAGCCACACCGATCACGGGCAAAGCAGGGCTGAGTAGCCACTTATACCGTTTTGGATCTTTCCATTTTGATTTTTTACTGGTTTTGACGGCCTCTTGTACCGTTGCTTCAGGAATCTGGCTACCCATTATCATGACCTCATCTAAGGGTTCAAATTGGAGGGAGGCACGGTTTTGACCGTTTCCCATAAAGGTCATGTTACGTATTAGCGATCATTTCAGGCAGGTTCATAGTTGACAGTCAGGGGTCATTTTTTGACAATGTGACTGAGCTATGATTCGTGAGAGCCTATGTCTGACGCTGAAGTTTCCTTGCCCGGCTATTACGTTCGCCAAATCGTTGAGCAAGTGGCGAGTATGGGGGCTGATGTTGATAGCTGGTTGCAGGCTTCTGGCCTGGACAGGCAAGTCTTGGATGAGTCCACACTGCACCTTGAATTTACCTTATTTCGCCAACTGGTATTACATGCCATTGCGTTGACCGAGGAACCTGCTTTGGGTTTGCTGGTCGGGTCAGGCTTGCTGGTTAACACGCACGGTATACTGGGGTACGCCGCCTTGAATAGTGGTTCTATCCGCCAGGTCATCGAGCTTTTTGAACGTTTTATATCATTGCGTACGACTCTGGTCTCGATTACTCATGATACCCAAGGCGCTTCCATGAGGGTGCTTTTCAAGGAGTCATTACCGCTGGGGGATATTCGTCGTCCGATACTTGAGGCTGTTGTTTTAGCGATCAAGCATGTGCTTGATTTTATCACGCTGGGATCATGCCAGGTCCAAATGGTGGCTTTCTCGTTTGCTGCCGACGATACCCGATTGGCGCGTGATTTGTTTCGCTGTGATGTTGCCTATGCACAAACATGGAGCGGATTCATGTTGCCTCTGAATGTGCTGGATCAGCCTCTTAAAATGGCTGATCCGATGACCTTTCAGGATGCCGCCTTAATCTGTCAGCGTGAGTTGGACAAGCGCCAGCATCAAGAGTTTTTATCCTCGCGCTTACGGCAGTGGCTGATTGAGCAGCAAAGTAGTTTTCCTTCGTTGCAGGTGGCGGCTCGTTGGTTCCATCTGTCCCCGCGCACCTTGCATCGACGTTTGCGTGATGAAGGCACCTCGTTTTATAAGGTATTAGATGATGTTCGCCATACGCTGGCGATAGATCATTTGCAATCAGGGCGCCTAGCTATTCAGGAGATCGCCTATATCCTAGGTTATACCGATATGGCTAATTTCAGGAGGGCTTTCAAACGCTGGGAGTCTATACCTCCTTCCGTGTTCCAGGCCCGGCATCATCAACTGCATGCAAAGAGGTTTGAAGTCTAGGTTTTAGGTGTAGCCAGGGCTTTGATGGCTTGTGCTATTTCCAGGTAGGCGTCCTCCTGTACAAAGTGTTTTCCACGAACCTTGGTATAGCTATCTAAGTCCAGCGCTTTTAATAAGGAAGGCGCGTACACGGCTTCACGCAGTACAGGGTCTTCTTGTCCCCACAGGATCTGGGCCGGAAATTGACGCGCTGAAAGTGCCGATTTAATGCCTGCTTCAAAGCGGGAGGTACGCTCAAATCTTTTCATGATCTGCAGGAACGCTTGGCCGCCATCGTGACCTAATAATAGATCGGCATAGGCGCTGGCCTCTTCAAGGGATACTTTATGCATGCCCTGCATGCGCATAAGTACAAAAAACAGGGGGGTTTTAGCTGATTGCAACCAAAGCCTTCCCGCCACAGGCCAGGCAAAGGGTTCCATACTCCAAGGGCGATGAAATTCGCTCACATCAATCATGGTATTTAAGACAGTTAACGACAAAATACGTTCAGGTATACGGCGGATGATGTCGAAACCTATGGGGCCACCGATATCATGAACGACCAGATGAAAACGATGGATATCTGCCGCATTGAGTGCTTGAACATACCATTGTGACAGGCCACTCCAGCTGTAATCGAAATCTATCGGTCGGTCGGCAAGACCTAAACCCGGTAAATCCAGAGTGATGCCCTGTAATCCCAGTCGTGCCAGTTCAGGTAATACTTTACGGTACAGAAAGCCTGAGGAGGGAACGCCGTGAATACAGACAACAGGTACACCCTGACCCATCCTCCATATCCAGGTATTGGCGCCTTCCACCATTAATTGTTGTCCATGAGCTCGCCATTGATTGATCAGTTGATTGCCTGACATGACAGCTCCTCAGTTCGTGCCCTTAAAGGTAGCAGATATCAAGAAGAGCGCCGTCTGGACTTGTTCAAAAAGTTTCGACGTGAGTGTAAGAATGAGGGACTGCCATGCGACCAAGGTAGTGAACATACATTCATGAGTGAAATCTGACGGAGTTATTTTATGAACATGGATCACTGCTTAAAACATCCCTTCCTGCAACCGATGGTAATGTTGTGGCATCTGTTTTCAACAACAGCCATGGCGTTGCTGCCTCTGGCTGATCTGATCATGCGGCTTTATGTGGCTCATGTTTTTTTTAACTCAGGACATTCCAAAGTAGCTGATTGGCCAGCCACTTTGGATTTGTTTCAACATGAATATCATGTGCCTTTACTCAATCCTGTAGTAGCCGCCTACACCGCAGCTGCAGGTGAATTAGGCTTAAGCGTATTGCTGGCTTTGGGCTTGGGGACGAGGTTTGCAGCCGCTGGACTGTTTATTCTCAATATCACAGCTGTCGTCTCTTACTACAGTACGTTGGTGACCGTGCCGGGTGCACTCACTGATCATCTGCAATGGGGCATCATGTTGTTAGTGCTAGTTACCTCAGGGGGTTCCCCTTTGCGCTCTGAATATTGGCTCTGGCGTTGGGTAGGTAAGCAACCATGTTCAGTGCCCAGGTTCTGATCAGTATCCCTAAGGGTTGACATCCTCCCCTCCCTCAGCTGATGGCTGCCGCTTACGCGGAAAGGGAGTGGATTCCTTCTGCAAGACGCTCATGTCCAATCCTTAGACCCCAATATTTTCAGGGGACGCGAGAATGTTGGTGGCGGCATTGATGTCGCGATCGTGGAGTGTACCGCACTCCACACATCTCCATTCCC
>JAJZHP010000052.1 GCA_021804355.1 Pseudomonadota bacterium
CACACCCCTGATGAATCCTGTTCTTGCCGCAAACCCAAACCAGGGCTTCTGGACAAGATCCGTGCACTGCATGGCAGCCTGGCTGGCTGCCCTATGGTGGGTGATACCTTGCGAGATTTGCAGGCGGGCCAGAGTCACGGCATGACCCCCTACCTGGTATTAACCGGTAAGGGCCAGATGACACGCGATAAACTGCAGGCAGAAGGTCAACTCACCGGCATCCAAGTCTTTGATGACTTAAGTGCGGTGAGCCAGCATCTTCTGAGTAGGTAACGACTAGTCCTCGATCTGGGTTTTCTCAATCCACATATTACTCTTCACCGGCAGACCCTGAAAGAAGCGGTCAGCATCGCGAGAGGTCTGCATTGGCACTTCCTCCATGGTGACGTGGCCTCCCCATGGATAAATAACGATAGGAGCTTTGGGAAGGTCCCTGTGCCAATTGATCAACACCTGCTTAGGCAAAAACTTGTCGCGCTCTCCCCACTCGATCAAAGTTGAAGTCTTGATATTCGGAATCATCTTGGCATAACGATCCGTACGCGCAATCTTGCGTAGCTCAATCAGGGTCTTGAGCATGGCAATACGATTGCCCTTGCGCTGTTCCAGATCAAAATAGCGCTCAATGATACGATCATTCAAACGATCCGGATCAGCGTAGACCTCGCGAGCTACTGTCGTCACCAAATATTTGGGAGCTGCTATATAGCCAAAATCCCGAATCACGGGAGTGGTCATCATATTAATGATGGGGGGTAACTTCTGCGGATAGCCAATGGGTTGTATCAGCACCATCTTATCCACATGCTCCGGATGATCCAGAGCATACATCCAGGCCACCATGGCACCTTGGGAATTACCCGCCAGGTAGAAATGGTCTAGCCCCAACTTGTTGACAAAGTCATTGAAGAATGACTCCAGAGCTTCAGGCGAATAATCATCACTGTTGACAAAAGGGCCGGTCAAACCACAACCCGGCATATCGAGGCGAACTATACGATAATTATCCTTAAGGTTATTGACCCAACCATCCCAGGTCTGCATAGATGCCAGCACGGCATGAATCAGAATGAGGGTGGGACCATCAGGATTTCCCTCAATACGGTAATGTACTTCGGTGCCATTGATATCTACGTAACGTGATTCTTTGGTTTCGTATCGGGTCTTTAACTCATCAAGCGGCTTATGACCAAAACCCCATGATGAGCATCCCCCCAAGGCGCCCAACATCAATAAAACCAAACAAGGTACCGTGACCTTGAAGCATTGCCTTCCCATACTGAATAATCTGGCCAACATCTCCTCCCCGGCTCCTTGGAGTGAGCCCTGTTCTTGTTATAAGCCTTGCATCCCTCATGGCAGAGTTTAGCATGGATCAGCTGCTCCGGTGACAGTCCCCTCCGGCTTGCTGGCCATGTTCAGCGCCGCTGTTCGCCCCTAGGATGTATACATCAGCAACTCTAAGGTGACCATGATGCCGCAGTACAAAGCTCCTTTGCGTGATATGCGCTTCCTGATGAATGAGGTCTTCGACTTCCCAGGCCACTACCATACCTTACCTGGTGGTGAGGAAGCCTCTCCTGATATGGTGGAAGCCATTCTGGGTGAATGTGCCCGTTTTTGTGAAGAGGTGCTTGCTCCGCTTAATCTTTCTGGAGATCTGGAAGGCTGTCATTTTGACCAGGGAGAAGTACGTACCCCAGCGGGTTTCAAAGCTGCCTATCAGGCCTATATCGATGGGGGATGGCAGGGCCTGTCCCACCCTGAATCTTTTGGCGGCCAGGGTTTACCTATGTCCTTGGGTCTGATCAAGGCTGAAATGATGGGCACAGCCAACTGGTCATTCTCCATGTATCCTGGCCTGTCCTTAGGCTGCATGAATACCCTGATGCAACATGCTAGTGAAGAGCAGAAAGCGCTCTACATGCCCCCGCTGGTCAGCGGTATTTGGAGTGGCACGATGTGCCTGACCGAGCCCCAGTGCGGCACTGACTTAGGTCAGGTGCGTACGCGGGCTGAACCTCAGCCTGATGGCTCCTATCGTCTTACCGGAACAAAAATCTTTATATCCGCGGGCGAGCATGATCTGACTGAGAATATCATCCACATTGTGTTGGCGAGATTACCGGATGCCCCCTCAGGCACTCGCGGCATTTCCCTCTTTCTGGTGCCCAAATTCAAGGTCCATGCTGATGGCAGCCTGGGCGAGCGCAATCTGGTTAGCGCGGGATCCATTGAACATAAAATGGGGATACGCGCCTCCGCAACCTGTGTGTTAAATTTCGATGGCGCAGAAGGATATCTGATTGCCCAACCCAATGCCGGGCTGGAGGCCATGTTCACCTTCATGAATACAGCAAGAATAGGAACGGCTGTGCAAGGTGTTGCCCACGCTGAACTGAGTTTTCAGGGCTCTTTACCCTATGCTAAAGAGCGGCGCTCTATGCGTTCCCTATCCGGTAAAAAAGACCCCGACAAGGTTGCTGATGCCTTGATCTGGCATCCTGATGTCAGGCGCATGTTACTCACACAAAAGTGTATCGCTGAAGGCGGACGTTCCATGATTTACTTAGCTGCCCAGTATGCCGACCGCATGGTGGCCGGCATGTTGAACGGTGACCAGAAAACCTACCAGCACTGGGATGATAAACTTGGCTTTCTGACCCCCATCCTCAAGGGTTTTCTGACCGAGATGGGCCTGGAAGCGGCCAATTTGGGCATGCAGGTTTTTGGTGGCCATGGTTATATTCAGGAACACGGCATGGAGCAGATTGCCCGCGATGCGCGTATAGCCACCCTCTATGAGGGAACCACGGGCATTCAGGGTCTGGATCTGTTGGGGCGTAAGGTCCTGTTACTGACGAAGGGGCAATGTGTACGCGAGTTTACAGCAGATATCCTCAAATTTGCTGCAAAACACGCTCGCCATCGTCGCCTGCGTTCCATGGCTTGGTCCCTGACCAAGCTATCGGCTGAGTGGAATTATCTTACGGCGAGAATTATGTTGAGCGCCCGAAAAAATCGGGACATGGTGGGAGCAGCTTCGCATGACTTCCTTATGTACTCTGGCTATGTCACCTTAGGCTATTTCTGGGCTTTACAAGCGGCCGCCGCCGCTGAGAAACTTGCCCAAGGCGGTGCGGACAGTCCTGAGTTCTATGAGTCCAAGTTATTGGCGGCTGATTTTTATTTTGCCAAACTACTGCCACGCGCCCGAGGTCATGCGGAAAGCATGCTTGCCTCTTGCTCTGGTATGATGCGTCTCAGTGCTGACCAGTTTGCCATGTTTTAGCTTAACGAAAAGGAGAAGCAGGGTGGGTACGTCTGTGCAAAGCAAAAAGATACTGATCACAGGCGCCTCGAGCGGCATTGGCGCTGAACTCGCCCGTTCTCTAGCTCGTCGAGGGCATCACCTGGCCCTGACAGCCCGCCGCCTTCCTGCTCTTCAGGCGCTGGCTGAGGAGTTGCGGCCCTTGCGAGTCCAGGTCGAGGTAGCTGCACTGGATGTTTGCGATCTTGATGCGGTACCCTCTACCTTGCAGGGATTGATTAACTCCTTGGGCGGCTTGGATATTGCCATTGCCAATGCCGGTATAGTCGCTGTCAACCGAACAGGCAGCGGACGCCTGGACCTCGACCAAAAAGTCATGCAAACCAATTACCTGGGCGCGATAGCCACCCTGGATGCGGCGACTGCTCATTTCAAACAACAGGGATATGGTCGTCTGGTGGGTATGTCCTCCATAGCCGCTTGGTTACCTATAGCGGGCAGTGGTAGTTACTGTGCTTCTAAAGCTGCACTGACAGCTTGGTTAAATGCTGCCCGTCTGGAACTGGCAGCTCATAAAATTTCAGTGCTCAGTATCCATCCAGGCTTTATCAATACTGAATTTGCAAAAAACATGGATCGTTACCCCTTTGTCATTTCGGCTACCTCAGCCGCCGAAACCATGGCTCCGGAAATTCTTGGATCTCGTGAGAGCCTGATTGTTCCACGCTGGCCCTGGCAGGTCCTCGTTCCCGTTGCAGAAAAGCTACCCGCCAAGTGGCTGCAACGCTTTTTCTGAGGTAATCTTGACTGAACGCAAGGAAGATTTTTATGAAACCTTTAGGTCCGGTAGATCAGCTTTTTTTATGGATGGAACGTCGCCAGCAACCTATGCATGTCGCTGGATTGCAGCTGTTTACCTACCCTGATGGAGCAGGACCCAAGTACGTCAGTGAACTTGCCGAGCAAATGCGAGGCTTTACCCAGCCAGTAGCTCCTTTTAACCAACACCTGCTAACGCGTCTCGGGCAGGCTTTCTGGGACGAAGATAGCCATTTTGATCTTGAGCACCACTTCCGTCATGAAGCGCTCCCTAAACCAGGGCGGATTCGGGAGTTGCTGGCACTGGTCTCAGCTGAACACAGTAACCTGCTTGATCGGGCTCGCCCCCTTTGGGAAGTACATTTGATCGAAGGCATTCAGGGACGTCGCTTCGCTCTCTACAGCAAAATTCATCACAGTGTTGCGGATGGCATTTCAGCCATGCGTATGAGTATGCGCGCGCTATCCACGGACCCTGAAGAACGCAATCTTCCTCCCTTGTGGGCGCGCCCACAGAAACGACGCGAAGCCAGCCTGCCCAACGTGGCCGATATGGCCAGTGGTCTGGCTCGTTTAAGCGCAGGTTTAGGCGCCCAAGTCACCACCATGCCCACGGTCATTCGTGAAGTTATGCGTTCGGTCAAGCGAGCTAAGAAAGACCCTGACTATGTCTCGGTATTTCAGGCCCCTGACTGCGTCCTCAATACGCGTATTACAGGCTCACGTCGTTTTGCTGCTCAGTCGTATTCGCTGCCGCGTATACGGCATATTGCTCGCGTCATGAACTGCACCATCAATGATGTGGTCCTGAGTATCTGTGGTGGAGCTCTGCGCGAATACCTGATCACGCAGAGAGCGCTCCCTGATCGCCCACTGATTGCCATGGTCCCCATGAGCCTGCGCCAAGATGACAGCGTTGGTGGCAATCAGATTGCGATGATTTTGGCCAATCTGGGTACTCATATCGCAGATCCCGCGCATCGCCTGTCGGTGGTTCGCGCTTCTGTTCAGGATGCCAAACAACGTTTTGGCCAAATGACTCCTGCTGAGATTTTAAATTATACCGCCCTGACACTAGCTCCGGGCGGCTTACATCTGCTGACCGGTGCGGCTCCTTCCTGGCTGGCTTTCAATGTTGTTATTTCCAATGTGCCCGGCCCACGCGAGCCCTTGTACTGGAATGGTGCACGCCTGCAGGGCATGTATCCGGTCTCCATCGTTCTGGACCGTATGGCGCTGAATATTACGTTAACCAGTTATGTGGATTCTTTGGAATTTGGCATTATCGCCTGCCGCCGCACCTTGCCCTCGGTGCAACGGCTTCTGGATTACCTGGAAAAGAGCATTCAGGAGTTGGAAATGGCGGCCGGCATAAATCACTGACCGATCTGCTTAAGAAGCCCCGGCGGTCTTGGCCTGTTCCAGGGCCTTGACCCGGGCTTGTTCCTCTGCACTAAAACTGGTTGTACGCAGTTGTTCGACCTCGCCCTGACGTTCATCTGCACTGAGATTGGGGTTGCTCAAAATTGCCTGTCTCTGCTGCAGATACTGATCCAACTTGTTATTAAAGACCTGCCTCTGCTGATCCAGAGCTTCCAACCTATCCGCTGCCGCTGAACCCACCAGGTTTTCACGAATCTGCCTCAGCTCTTGAGGACTTCCTCCTTTCTGCTGCCATTCCTGCGTCAGGGACAACAGGGATTCATACTGGCTATCTGCTTGCATACGCTGGCGCAGATCCTCAGGCAGTTGTGCCATGGCCTGTGCCAGTTCAGAGGCTTTGGTCGCCGATGACAGGGATTTATCCTGCAAAATACTCATCCGTGCCAGTGAAAACTGATCATAAGCCTCATCTTCACCAAAAAATGCTGTCACCACATCCGGGGCCAGATACTGACGCCGTAAGTCGCGGATCGCCGTGAGGCGTTGTTGCAAGACAGCCACATCAGGATGCGCTCCCGGCGATGGCTGCTCAGGTAACTGACTAAGCGCTTGCTTATAAGCCACATAAGAATCCAGCACCCGCAAAGCATCAGCTTCAGCCAAGGCAGGCAAGTTCTTATGATGAATATAGGCTTTGATCCGTGCCACGATGACAGGCAAAGTCTCTTCGCCCATGGCCGAGAAAAAATAATCAAATAGATTGCGCACCCCACGCGTGATTTTCAGGTGCCCGGCGGCATCGACGTCAAGTTCACCATCGACTTCAGTACCTTGCAAACTTTTTGGCAATGCTTCAACCCCTGTCACAAAATGGGGTACCGGAGCCTGATCTGCCATTCCCGCGGACGCATCGCCCCGCACAATTCCACCCAAACTCTGTTTTGTTTCCTGGCGGCTGATAATGACCACCATCACGAACACTACGCTAATACCTGCCAACAGCAGCAAGGTCGTCAACCGGCGTTTTCCCATCTTGTCCTTACTCCCTTCCCTGATTGCTGGCCAGGGGGCTTGATGCCCCCTGGGAATCACTCTGAAAAGCCTACATACCTGCCATTTTCAGGCGATTAGCCTGGTTGCGGTATAAAGCCACCGGGTCGACATCCCAGGCATGCAAACCAAACGCCTGATTGACCTCATCCAGATGATTCATATCATAGTTATCACGCAGTACCACACCTAGATGACTACTGCACTGTCCCACCAAACCGTCATTGGGCTGACCGAAAAATGCCAGCGAGCTTAGACCCAATAAGGCATCGGTAGGGTCCAAGAAGTTAGTGAACACACTGGTTCCTCCCCAGGAGTACATATGCACACCATGGGTGACCGCTGCGCCCTGTCCGCATGAAGATGTCGGCAGACCTGCAGGATACGAGGCATTAAAAGCCGCTGCACCTGCTGTGGAAAGCGACGTCAGACTGGCTTGTATATTGGGGGTGTATTGCCCACCTGAAAGCAAATCAATGATGTCACCTAGCGCATTGAGCGCGCCTAAGGCAATAGACTCCAGCGTTGGAGAAATATTATTGATATTCAAGACCAAATCAGCCACGGGTGACCCAAAACCAGGGGAACCTACGGTGGTAATCGATGCCACTTGTCCAGGTATAACGGCCGCGACATAGCGGACAGATTGTCCACCGTGGGAATGACCGATCAGGTTGACTTTGGCTGCTCCACTGATGGCAAGAATATTTTGTACTTCAGCCAGAAGTTGCTCTCCGCGAGCTACCGAGGAGTCCAAGGGAGAAACCTGGGTGACATAAACCTGCGCCCCGTTGGCACGCAGATCCTCGGGAATACCGTACCAGTACTCAATCACACCGGCCAGATTGTTAAAACCAAACATGCCATGTGCAAACACGATGGGGTACCGTGTTTGTGCATAAGTACCGGCCATCGCCGGTAAAGAAAGCAGCCATACAGCTGCCAGTGCTAGCATCGATTTCATGAGCATTTCCCTGTGCATTAGTTATGTTATGGTTTTTGCACCTGCTCCATGGCGACTTCGTGCACGCCCCCCCTCATGGAGGCGTTATTTTGCTACGCAATTCATACGCCATGTTAGGAAATACATGATTAATATACTGATATCACTAGCTTTTTAATTGAATGATCGTCCAGTTTCTTGTAGGACAAGCTATAAAATATCAGCACTATGCTACTCGAGGTAACATTATGGCCGTTCGCTATGTCACTATTGGTATCACGCTGTGTCTTCTTGGTATGCTCAGCATCATGTCACCTGCAAGCTGGGCCGGATCACTCACACTCAGCAGCCCCTCCTTCAGTGCGGGCAGTTCATTACCCCTACATCAAATCTATGACCGCATGGGATGTGAAGGCAGCAACCTGACCCCAACTCTGAACTGGAAGGGCCTGCCCCAAGGCACACAAAGCCTTGCTATTACCCTCCTTGATCCTGATGCCCCTACCGGGCATGGCTGGTGGCACTGGGTAGTCTTCAATCTGGCACCCACAACAACCCATCTGGCCAGCCATCCTGGCCATGATGAGGCACGCTACCTACCGCAAGGTTCGGTCAGCTCATTGACCGATTTCGGTGTTCCGGGTTATGGCGGCCCCTGCCCTCCTAAGGGTGATACGCCGCACCACTATATATTCACTTTGTTTGCCCTAAAAATTGCCCATATCCCCTTGCCCTCGAGCGCATCACCTGAGCAGGTCATGCCCTGGATTCGCGCCAATGTGCTGGATTCAGCAGTATTGGTCGGGCGTTATGGACAGTAGTATCGGGATCTAACTCCTTCCCCAAAGCCACCACGATACCTCTGTTCGCCATGAAAGGCCTATGCCATATTCAGCAACACAGCATCAAACTTAACCATGTCGCACCGGTCTCCGACCTGTCGCCCATTACTGCGGAAATAAGCCAAAGTATTGCAAGCCCTGAACATCAAAAACCCTCAGCCAACTGATGGGATATCCCGTCGAGCTGCAGCGTGAATTTGGCGAAATCAGGGGCTAGCGCAGCCGCCTGTCTTCCGTGTGCGCAATAGTTGCGACAGACACAGCTACTTGTGCGACAATTTGCCTATCCGATCGCTTCAGGAGTTCCTCCATGCCCGAACGCATTAACGCTCGTCTGTCGCAACCCTTGGCTGAATTCGTGGATCGAATGGTCGGTGAGGCGGGGCTTTACGAAACACCCAGCGAATACGTGCGCGACCTGATCCGCCGCGACATGGAACGGCGTGATGGCCAGTTTATGCAGGAAGCCATCCTCGCCGGTTACCGAGACTTGGCGGCAGGCCGCGTCTTTGCGTCCAGCGGCGACTTCAAGGCTGATATGGCGGTGCTCGACGGCAAGGAAGCCTAGGGCTGGCAATGACGCGCCATCACTCGCCACGTTCCTGCTGACCCGTAATGCGGCGCTGGATTTGCGCAGCATCCACACGCGTTCGCGCCGTGAATGGGGCGAAGACGTTGCCGATCAGTACATCAACGACCTGTACACGGCCATGGCCGTTGCCGCCGCAAACCCAGCGAAAGGCCGCTTGCGGCAGTACCGGTCGGCCCCGTTTCTGATAGCTCCGGCGCAGCAGCACTTCCTGATCTACGACCTCGTTCCGCAAGGCATCGCGGTGCTGACGGTTCAATATCAGGTGCGCGACATCGAAGCCCTGATCGTGAAACTGACCCCGGCCTTTCATGCCGAAGTTGAACGACTGTAGCGCAAAGCCTGATTGCCTCCTCATGCTCGCAGAAGTACTCATAAGCTCGGGAGGTCAGTCAGTACATGGTCAACAGTTCGCTGTGGGTCTTCTTCTGATCTGGTTTCATGTGACCCTGCGTATCCTTTGAGATTCCTGAGAGTGGTGCCGGATTTATGTCACAAGCCTTGCTATCGTAAGATAACTCTGGTATAAAACCCGCCCTCGCTTCCGTAGCCCACGATAACTGGACTAACGGCAGCGCCTGTAGCTCGGAGACAGATCATGTCCAAGGTTTGCCAAGTGACCGGCAAGCGTCCCATCACCGGTCATAACGTTTCGCACTCGAACATCAAGACCAAACGTCGGTTCGAGCCTAACTTGCATTACCATCGTTTTTGGATGGAAAGTGAAAAACGGTTCGTCCGTCTGCGCCTGACCCCCAAAGGCATGCGTATTATTGACAAGCTGGGTATCGAGGCGGTGGTAGCCGACCTGCGCGCCCGCGGTCAGAAGATCTGAGGAGGCCATCATGGCTAAAGGCGCTCGCGAAAAGATTCGTTTAGTATCAACAGCTGGTACGGGGTATTTTTATACCACCACCAAGAACAAACGCACCATGCCAGAAAAGTTTGAGATCAAGAAATTTGATCCAAAAATCAGGCAACATGTGCTGTTTAAGGAAGCCAAAATCAAGTAGCTGTCATGGCTCACCTGATTTGTTCTAAGCACAGTGTAGCTTTTGGCTACGCTGTGTTTTGGTTCGTCTAGCATGCCTGAGCTACCCGAAGTTGAGACGACCAGGCGTGGACTCGAGCCGTCTCTCTTAGGTCAGACCTTGCTCGCTGTCAGCATACGTGAGACGCGCCTACGCTGGCCTATCGATACGGCAAGTTTGCAAAGCTGTGTTGGGCAACAGATTGTCCTGGTAGGCAGACGCGGTAAATACCTGCTTTTTCAGTTTTCTGATCAAACCCATCTACTCATTCACTTAGGCATGTCCGGCAGCCTCAGGTTAGTCTCAAGCGATCATGACTGGCGCAAACATGACCATCTCGAATGGCAGTTTGCTCACCTTAGTCTTCGCTTTCATGATCCCCGCCGCTTTGGCTGTGTGCTACATCTCCGGGGTGAACCCCATGAGCATGCTCTGCTGAAACATCTCGGCCCCGAACCTTTGGACAAAGACTTTCATAGCGACTACCTTTATAAGATAAGCCGTGGGCGCACAGCATCGGTCAAGGCCATGATTATGGATGCTCGCCACGTCGTAGGTATCGGCAATATTTATGCTCAGGAGGCTTTGTTTACCGCGGGGATACAGCCCGAGCGACCCTCAGGCAGCTTGCGACGACGCGAGTGCGATGCCTTGGTTGATGCGCTGCGGGATCAACTGCATACGGCTTTGGCTGCCGGAGGCAGTACCTTGCGCGATTTTGTGAATGGACACGGCGAACCAGGCTATTTTCAGCTGCAGCTGAATGTCTATGGACGGGGAGGGCAGGATTGTCACACCTGTCAAAGACCACTGATTACACTCAGGCAACTGGGGCGATCGACGGTGTACTGCCCGCGCTGTCAGCGGTAAGAACTTGCACTCTGTGCAAATTACGTTTACATTGCCATAATTGTTTTAATTTGAGTAAGTTGCGGCATGTTTCTCAGCTTTTTTATCACACTGAGTCTATGCTGAGTCCGTATAATTACCGAGTGAGGCAGAACATGTTCCTGGTCAGCCTGAAGAAAAATGCCCTGGCACTGAGTCTTGGCATGGCCCTGTTGGCATCAAGTCATCTATCTATCGCTGTAGACTTTAGCGATGACTCTGATGAATTGGAAAATACCCCTTCCATGTTAGCCATGGTCGGTGATGTATTCCTTGTGCGTCCTGCCATGACGGCCATAACCGCACTGGGTACAGCTGCCTTTGTGGTGACTTTGCCCTTTAGTGCCGCTGGTGGCAATGTTAAGGAGGCTGCCACCATGTTAGTGATGGGACCAGCTCATGAAGCATTTACTCGCTGCCTCGGATGCACCGAAACCCAGGATCGGTGGAAAAAGCAGCGTGAAGCAAAAGAAAGTGTTAACGGTATACAAACCGACACGGCTGTCAACTATTAAACCTAGGGCAAACCCTGCAACCATAACAGCTTGAGCCGCAGGGTTTGTTCGGTTTCTTCGTAATCAGGATCCTTAGGGATACAATCGACCGGACATACAAGCTGACATTGTGGTTGGTCAAAGTGGCCCACACACTCCGTACAACGTAATGGATCTATTTCATAGATGCTATCGCCCAAGTAGATTGCCTGATTGGGGCATGCCGGTTCGCAAACATCACAATTGATACACTGATCAGTAATTTTCAGGGACATCGCCATTACTGATTTTGTGGGCAAACGCTGAAACAACCTCAGCATCGACAAACTGGCTAACATCCCCACCGAGTATAGCAATCTCGCGCACCAGGCTGGACGAGATATACGAAAGATGTTCCGAGGGTGTTAGAAATACCGTTTCTATTTCTGGTGCCAGTTGACGATTCATATTGGCCAACTGAAATTCATATTCAAAATCTGATACAGCACGCAAGCCTCGTAAAACAACATGCGCTCCCTGTTCCTTCAAAAAAAAGGCCAGCAGCTTGTTAAATCCCAGCACACTGACATTGGGCAGGTGAGCAAAAACACCCTTGGCCAAGTTTACGCGCTCCTCTAACGAGAACAGCGGCTTCTTGCGTGGCGAGCTGGCAACAGCCACGACCACTTCACTAAACATGCGTGCCGCACGCTCAACTAAATCCTTGTGCCCGTTAGTCACCGGATCAAAGGTGCCGGGATAGATCAGCTTTTTACCCATACCGTTCTCCTGTCAGGGGGCATGGTAACCAAAATCCCGTGCAGCGACAACGTGATCAGGCTGTCGCGGCCTTGGGTTGGATTAATTCAGCCAGCAAGGCAGTAGATAACCGGGCTGCCTGCGCATAAATGGAAAGCTGTGGATTAGCACCTATGCTGGTCGGAAAGAGCGAACCATCATGAATTGAACAGTTTTGTACATACCTGAGTCGACCGAGACTGTCCGTAACACACAGCTTCTCATCTTCCCCCATAGCGCATCCTCCCATAACATGGGCAGATCCTAGGCGCAGATGAAACTTCTCCATAGCTAAACCTTCGATAGCAGCTTTTGCTTGTCCTAACGAGGTATACGATAAAGCATCCCTATGCAACGGCCGTACGGTCTTAGCGCCTGCAGCAAACTGAATTTCTGCCATACTCAGCAAGGCACGGCGTAAACCATCGCGGATATAATCTGTCAAAGGATAATGGACCACCGGTGTACGATCATCCCTTAGCGAGATGCTTCCACCTGGACTTTCTTCATGAAACCCATCACGCATCAGCCCCAACATCATACTCATATAGCGATGCTGGTGCATTTCCATGGCCAGTTCCTGACCTGATTCACCGACAAGGGCCGCTGTCAGGGCAGGGTGTAAGGGCATAACCTCCAGTTTATACCCCATACGTCCATGCGCCCCATCTTTCCAGACGAAGTAATCTGAATAGATAGACTGGGGCGCACCATGTGCTGCTTGTACTTCCTGAGCAAAGATGCCACGAGAGGAATTGACCAAATGCAGAAAAGTCCGCTTCCCTATCAAGTGATGCGGGTTGGGTACCTGAGAACGCAACAGTAACCCAGGTGTGTTGATGCCGCCTCCGGCCAGAACCGTATGACGCGCGCGGACGGTCAAAACCGTACCGCTGGTATGAATACCATCTTCCTTCATGCCCTGACAAATCACACCCAGCACACGATCTCCTGACATCAGTAACTGCTCCGCCCTGGCCCGGTAATACAAACGGGCATGGCGCTTCAGCGCCTCTGGCAAGGTTGTCACCAACATGGATTGTTTGGCATTGGTAGGGCAGCCCATCCCGCAGTATCCAAGATTCCAGCAAGCTTTAACATTACGCGCTATGGTGCCGTAGCTATAACCCAACTTCGCACATCCATCTGCCAATAACTGATTATTGGCATTGGGGGTCTGTTCCCAGGGATGAATATTGAGGCGACGCTCCATACGCTCAAACCAGGGCGTCATCTCTGTTTCGCTGCATCCGCGCAAGCCAAAACCATCGGACCAGGCTTGCAGGGTGGGTGCTGGCGTACGAAAACTGGAGGTCCAGTTGATGGTTGTACTGCCCCCCACCGAGCGCCCTTGTAAAATGGTAATTGCACCCTCGTCACTGGTTCTGGCTGCACCTTCCTGGTAGAGATCTTGGTAGGCCTGTTTTTCGTCCATGTTAAACTGATTACTGGTACGCAACGGCCCTTCTTCAATCAACACAACCGATAACCCAGCTGTAGCCAGAATCTCCGCAGTGACGCCCCCGCCTGCGCCCGTGCCCACGATAACGACGTCGCAGGTAATTTGCTGATGGGTCCTCATCTGTCCCGTATGAGTGACTTGCCAGCCATCGCGTATACCTTCGGCAAATAGATCCTTAATTCCTTGAACGATCATGACAAGTCACATCCTAGACAGGTGTAGCGATATGTTGTGGTGGTTCATATCCAATACTGAGCCAGCTTTCAGGACGTTTGAACCAAGCCATGGAGAGCACTTGGGTAAATAAACCAGCGATGGCCAGCGAAGTATCTGATCGCCCTGATAACAAAAACTGCCAGGCTTTCCTGGCCTCCGGCTGACTGATCGTAGCCCAATCTGATGCTCGCGACAGCAGCCAACGGCTCGGTGCCAGGGTCATCAGGTCAAACACCTTTCTAATCTGCGCCAGACCCGGGTCTGAGGTCGTTAAAAAAAAGGACTCCACATCACGTATCAGGTCCTGTTCTGAGATCTGATGCGTCCAGTTATCAAGCAATACCACAGGAATCAAGGCTGACAGCAAGGCGATATCCTGGGGGCGCAGCCAGCGCCAGCCTGGGGCAGGAGCTGAGCTACAACCCGTCAGCAAACCGCCGGTGGCCACCAGCCCCCAGCCCAGCGTCGCTCCTAAGCCTAATTTGATAAAGTGACGTCGGCGTATATCCATGGCGACGAGCTCCATCAACGCAACAAGTAGGCTTTCATAAACTTATGCAGGCCCTTATTAAAGGGAGGTAAGAAATACCGTAAAGCATAGAATTTAGGCTTTTCCAAAACGCCTTTGGCATTGGAATAGGTCAAAAATCCTTCCTGTCCATGATAACGACCCATCCCTGAAGGACCTACACCACCAAAGGGCAGATCTTCAACACCGACATGGCTGACCACTTCGTTGATACCCAACCCACCCGAGTGAGTATGCGAAGCGACATATTCACCACGCGCTTCGTTGTAATCAAAATAATAAAGTGCCAGGGGGCGGGGTCTGTCGTTGACAAAGCGCAGGGCTTCGTCGAGCGAATTAACCTCAATAACCGGCAACACGGGCCCAAAAATTTCATTTTGCATGATCTGCATATCCGGCGTGATATCCAGAACCAGGGTCACCGGCATCTTGCGCGTGTTTTCAAAACTTTCATGCGACGGATTAATCTCTATGATGCGCGCTCCGCGCTCTTTTGCATCCTGCAAATAATTTTGCAAACGGCGGTACTGCTTGTCGTTGATGACACTGGTGTAATCTGGATTATCCAGCATCGTCGGATACATTTTGCCTATCTGCGCGGTAAGGGCATTAACAAATTCCTGAGAGCGACCTCGCGGACAGAGGACATAGTCCGGGGCGACACAGGTCTGTCCAGCATTCCAGCACTTACCAAAAGCGATGCGTTCTGCTGCATCCGCCATAGGAAAGGACTCGTGTATGACAGCCGGTGATTTTCCACCCAGTTCCAGCAGGACTGGAGTCAAGTTGGCCGCAGCCGCAGCCATCACGGTTTTACCTACCTGCGTCGAACCGGTGAATGTCAATTGATCGAATGGCAAGTGAGAAAATGCTTCAGAAATTTCCCCCCGACCGGTAAATACAGCGACCAGATCATCGGAGAATACTTCTGACAACATCGTTTTCATGGTATCGCCAAGTCGAGGCGTAAATCCCGACATCTTAATCATGACACGATTACCAGCAGCCAAGGCCGCCATAAGGGGGCCTATCGCCAGAAAAATCGGATAATTCCAGGGCACGATGACACCCACGACGCCTAAAGGCTGGAAAACCACACGGGCTTTGGCAGGTAAATGCAGAGGGTTAACGTGACGTTTCTGTGGGCGCATCCATGCCCGTAAGTTCTTCTGGTAATACTTAATACCTTCCAGTGAAGTCATGATTTCAGCAAACTTAGTCTCGTCCAGCGAGCGGTGGCCAAAATCCTCAGAAACTGCCTGCGCCAGCTGATCCTGGTATCGGGCAATAATGTCACGCAATCGCTGCAGTTGAGACACCCTGTCTTCTGCAGAAAGCATAGGCTGCGACCTGAATGCTGATTTCTGCGCTTGAAATATCCGCTGCATTTCAGCCACGGCTGGGCTTTGAGCTGTATCTAGGTGTACGACATTGGCGACCATGGCCTCATCCTCGCTGTAGCTGATGTTGGTTTAGGCTTTCCCTTTTAGAGTATTTGCTCTAGACTGTCAACACCTAGGCGATAGTTCACTCCCTGATGCTATGAAAACTCGCGACCGTATCCTGCATATCAGCCTGCAACTGTTCAATGACCGCAGTGAACGCAGCGTAACGACCAATCACATCGCCGCTGAGCTCAATATGAGTCCAGGTAATCTTTATTATCATTTCCGCAATAAGGAAGCGATCATTTTTGAACTCTTCCTGCAATATGAACAACGTACGCGGGAATTTTTGATTGCCAGTGAAGAACAAGCTGTCACCTGGCAGGACATCATGGGCTATTTTCAGGCCATCGCGCGTAATATCTGGGACTACCGCTTCTTGCATCGTGACATGGAGCAGCTGCTGAATAATGATGAAAAACTGCTAGAACGCTACCGCATTTTTGCTCAGGAAGTGATGCGTTCAGGTCGGCACATCATGCATCTGATGAAACAGTCAGCCTTGATCGAAGCCACTGAAGATGAACTGGATGCACTCATCATCAATACCTGGGTAATTACCACCAGCTGGGCACCATTTCTACATAGTACAGCGGTTTTTGGTCATGTAGCCACGGACCTTAATCAGGACATGATTAAACGAGGTATCCGTCAGGTCATCCACTTGCTGTCGCCTTATTTGCGTGGACCCGCCCGAGATGCTATCCCAGACACCCTGGCCTACTATAGCTAGGCTTAAGGAATTAAAATCTTGAACATGCCGCCACCTAGGCTGCTGTCATTACTTAACTCAATACGACCACAAATACCATTGCGCTGATGCAACGCTGCTATGCGATCGGAAAAATATAAGCCCAGTCCTGTACTGCCACTGGATTGATTGATGCCCAGAATATAGTTGGACTGTGCCTTGACCATGGCCTCCGGGTAGCCTTGGCCATCATCTTCCACCGCAATCACGGTAAACGGATCTTCAACCCAAATGCGAATCTGTATCTGGGCACGAGCATAACGTATCGTATTGATCAGCACATTGGAAATCACCGTCCCCATCAGGTTACTGTCAAAAAACCCTTCAAATACATCGCCATCCAGCCGCGTGTTGCAAGCAATATGCCTCGATTGCAGTAACTCTTGATGCATGGCCAGCTGGGATTGAACAAAATCCTCCAGATCCTGCCAGGCGGGATGCATGGGAAGCTGGTTGATCCCCATTTTGTACAAACCCAAGAGTTGTACCAGCATGCCATTCAGACGCCCGGATTCATACTCGATAATTCCCCGCTCCGAGGTCCAAACCATGTCATCAGGCAGAGCCTCCAGCCAGGCTCCATAGGCCTGCAACAACATACCCAGTGAATTTTTCATATCATGGACTGTAGACGCTATCACTGTTGAAAAATCCAACCCAGGAGCTGCTTTACCTGCAACATCAGCCTTTGCCATCTTCCTCTCCCTGTCACGGATATTTATCAAAGAGCCAGTGCCACCTTGCGCAATAACTGAAAACGCTCAAATCGTTTATCGTCAGGCGGCATTCCATTGAGATTATTCAAAAAATCCATACATTCAGTTTTCAAAGACTCTTTCTGTTCAGGCTGAATTTTCGTTAACTGCAGCAAGTTTTGAACCGCATTAAGCACCATGGTGATATTGCGTGGCTGTAGGCGGCTTGCCTCGCGGAAGGGCTGCATAGCT
>JAJZHP010000053.1 GCA_021804355.1 Pseudomonadota bacterium
GGCGCCCTGCGTAAAGGCCGTGAGTCCTGACGATTATGCCGCCGATGTGAGGGCTACTCAGCTGTTTCTTGAAGGTCGCAGTCTTGAAGTGCAGGAGCAATTAGCTGCACGTATGCAGGCAGCTGCCGATAACCTGGATTTTGAACGAGCAGCCTTATATAGAGATCAGATTCAGTCTGTCAGAGTGATTCAGGAACAGCAGTCTGTTCACAAACATAGTGGGCAGGTTGATGTGGTGGCCATAGCTGCCCGCCCTGGCGGGGTATGTCTAGTTGTACTGTGTGTTCGTCAAGGTAGGGTGCTGGGAAGTCGAACGTTTTATCCGCAGGCTCATGGAGAAACGTCAGGGTCAACCCTGCTGGAGGATTTTCTCCCCCAGTATTATCTTAATCCCGAACGTTTCAGCGATCTACCCGATGAAGTTATCCTGGAAGCGTGCTGCGACGGCTTGCCGTTATTGGCAGAAGCCTTGCGTCAAGCCAGTGGTCATACCCTGATGTTTCGTGATCGGGTTCGGGAGAACCGAGCGGCCTGGCTGGATCTGGCTAAGCTCAATGCCGAGCAGGGATTGCAAGCGCGTATGGCTAATCGTCTGCAGCAGGCTCACCGTGTTACCCGCTTAGGGGAGTTGCTGGGAATGGACAAGGAAATTGCCCGCCTGGAGTGCTTTGACATTAGCCATAGCAGTGGAGAGGCAACTACGGCATCCTGCGTGGTTTTTGATGCCCAAGGTCCAAGGAAGCAGGAGTATTTACACTTTAACATTGAAGGGATAACCCCGGGTGATGACTATGCGGCGATGCATCAGGCGTTGACCCGGCGCTATAGCGGTACTCAGGCTAAGCGAGCGTTGCCGGACATACTTTTCATCGATGGTGGAGCGGGACAGCTAGCTCAGGCAACGGCTGTGATGAAAATGCTGAATTTGCCTCAGATAATGCTGGTGGGCATTGCCAAGGGAGAAGGGCGTAAGCCTGGACTGGAAACTTTACATGGGGTTGACGGCCGGCAGGTTCAGCTGGCATCTGATGATAAAGCCTTGCATCTCATACAACAGATTCGTGATGAAGCGCACCGCTTTGCTGTCAGTGGACATCGTGCTCGCCGCAGTCGTCGTCGCAAGGATTCTGTTCTGCAAGATATCCCGGGTGTTGGCCCGGCCCGTCGTCAGCGGTTGCTGACCCACTGGGGAGGAATGCAAGAATTGATGCGGGCTTCTCTCAAGGAGTTGGTCACAACCCCTGGAATCAGTATAAAATTGGCAGAACAGATCTATGCCGCCCTGCATGGTGGCCCACCGGGGGATTGATGCCACGCACAGTGTGGAATGTGCCCAATATACTCACAGCACTGCGTATCGCATGCATTCCCGTGCTGGTTTTGGTGGCTTATTCCGGCTGGCCTAGTCGATATTTATTGGCGGCGTCGCTGTTCACGCTAGCCGCGGTGACAGACTGGCTGGATGGTTATTTGGCCAGAAAGTTAAAGCAAACATCAGCATTTGGACGCTTTTTGGATCCTGTGGCTGACAAATTGATGGTGGCAGCAGCGCTAATAGTGCTTGTCGATTGGCATCACACGGTATTACTGGTTATTCCAGCCATCGTTATCGTTGCCCGTGAAATCACCATCTCTGCCTTGCGCGAGTGGATGGCTGAGATCGGTAAACGAGCCAGTGTGGCGGTCAGCTACATTGGTAAACTCAAGACAACGGCTCAGATGCTGGCTATAGGCATGTTGCTGGCAGATCAACCTGTTTATGATGTTCATGGTCAGCTGGTCTTTAGTATGCTTGACCTGTTTTCATATCTTTTGTTGTATGTCGCCGTTGTTTTGACCCTGTGGTCCATGCTGCTTTACCTCAAGGCTGCCTGGCCTGATCTGCGACGCATGGATCCCCAGTCCTAGCGGTCCTCGAAACACTCGTTAAAGCTGCTGCAAAGTCTGCAGTCAGGCGCACGACACAGCTGGCCGCCTTGAGCTTCACATAGCAGACGGTAAAAGAATTTTTTCCAGCGCATGTCTTGTGTGTTACGCATGATGATGCCGGGAAAGTTGGCGTGCAATAATTTTTGCAACATGACTCGTGAGTGTAGCCCTAGATCTTTCCAAAGATGTCCGCTTCCAAAACAACCGGCAGCCACCATCGAGGCTAACCAGAGTTCAGAAAGGTCTGCCTTCCGCCGATATGGCAATAAAAGTTCGGTTAATTCTCGACATTCTTCTTGGCGTAATTCCCATAACTGTTGACGGGTTTGTTGCCGTTCCTGGGCGAGTGCAGATTGTGGCAGGTCATTGAGCCAGAACTGACATCCCGGAAAATGGCGCTTAAGCATGACTTCAAAAGTATCAGGACTGAGACCGAGATAAAAGGGGAGAGTGCTAGTCTCACAGCGCTGTGCAATCAGAAGAGTTGCCAGGTATCCATCATTGAGTTGGCCATGGCTGAATCTCAGCAGGGTATTCACACGCAACGTCATCGCATTAAACGGTGTAATATTCCTCATGGCAGAATTCATCTTAAAGCGTGCCCATGCGGTGAATGGCATGGTTGGCTATGCGTACATACTTCCTTGATATCAGAAGATAAGGGTAAGCCAAAAACTTGTGATAGAAGAACCGGGTCAAATCCAGCGGTGCGGAACTCTCCATAGGCCAGTAAGGGTCTGCGTATGAGTAGGGGGTGTTCTATCAAAAGCGCTAAGGCAGTTTCTGCATCAAGACTATCAGTGTCGATAGATCCGGATTTTATCTTTGGTGCCGATCGATTAAACCACTGCGATACGGGGAGTTGCTTCAGATAACTGTGTAGGGTGTCCCGTGTCCAGGGTTCAGCAAGCAGACTACGGCACTCGACATGCAGACCAGCATGCTGCAAGGCTTGCTTCTGTTGGGCATTACCTGTGCATCCAGGTTTTTCATAGAAAATGACTGACATAGCCATCCTCATTAGCGAGCTTGAATATGCTGCATGGTTTCTTCCCATGCTTCAGGTGGAATGCCGGTCAATGAGCCCGCTGGGTTGGCAACCAGACCATCAGCCAGAAGTATGGCTCCCTCGATCGGGCATATGCTGGCGCATTGCGGGACTGAATAGCTACCATCGCACTCGCTACATAGGCTTGAGTTAATCTTAAAGTGGGGAGTGTCCGGACGTATGGCCAGTTGAGGACAGACATCCATACATGCCCAGCAGTTGACACAGGAACTGATGATAGAAAGTGCCATGTTAGCCTCGCTTTCACTCAGGCAGTAATACTTAAAGGGTTGGATTGGGGCAACAGTTTTCCGTGAGCTATCATGTCTTGATACACAGCCCAAACCGATTCTTCAATTGATTCCATGGCATGCTCTCCCACGGGCTGAATGCCCGCTGCCTCTAGGGCAGACCAGGGCTCAAAGCCGATTTTTGAACAGAGCACAGCTTCACAACCTTCTAGGGCGCTAATACTGCGATGTAATGTACGATCTGCATCACCACAGCTTTCATCGCCATGGCAGTACGTATCGACTTTACGGTGACCTATGAAGCGAACTCCCGCAGGAGAGGCTTCATAAATCAGAAATTCCCGGGCATGTCCAAAATGTTGATTAATCATGCCAGCACCTGTCGTTGCTACGGCCATAAGAACTGCACGATGTTGACGCAGTATCTGTGAATGGGGGTTCATGGGTATATGCAGTGTAGCCAGTCGTTTTTTCTGTGCTTTTATGGATTGCAATTCTTCATTGATGGCTGCCTGGACTTCGGCTCGTCGAGGCATAGCAGCTGCGTAATCGATGTCCAGTGCTTCAATCTTTTCCAGGGTAAATTCTTCGCCACGATCTTCACCTAACATACCCACAGCGTCAGCGCGGCACTGACGGCAATGGCGCATCATGTTCATGTCGCCCGAGCAGGCGTCCTGCAAGTCCTGTAATTCATCGGCCGAAGGGCTGCGTTGTCCCATCACCCCATAAAAAGTGCCATGTTCAGCTTCAGCGATCAGTGGCATGACATTATGCAGGAAGGCGCCTTTGGCTTTGACGATACGGCTGACTTCTTTGAGATGTTGGTCATTAACCCCAGGGATGAGGACCGAGTTGATCTTGACCAAAATGCCTCGCTTAACCAGCATCTCAAGTCCTTTTTGTTGTTGCTCAATCAGAATGCGAGCTGCTTTAACCCCACGGATACGGCGATGGTTCCAGTATATCCAAGGGTATATTTTTGCGCCTATGACGGGGTCAACGCAGTTGATGGTGATCGTTACATGGTCGATATTATGTTTGATCAATTCCTCGACAGATTCAGGTAAATTGAGACCGTTGGTGGAGACACAGAGTTTGATGTCTGGGGTCTGCTCACTGAGCATTTGGAATGTGGAAAATGTGCGTTGTGGATTAGCCAGAGGGTCACCAGGGCCAGCAATACCCAGGACTGTCATCTGAGGAATGGCGGCTGCCACAGCTTTGACTTTTTTGACGGCTTGCTCAGGAGTTAGCAGTTCAGAAACAACTCCAGGACGGGATTCATTGGCACAATCATATTTACGATTGCAGTAATGGCACTGAATATTGCAGGCGGGAGCAACTGCAACATGCATACGGGCAAAAAAGTGATGGGCTTCTTCCGAGTAGCACGGATGGTTGGCAATGCGAGCTTGTAGCGACTCAGGTAACTGGCTGGTTTGCTCAAAAGTGCTGCCACACCCTTGCGACGAGCATCCCCCCGTCTTGGAATTGGTAGTGTCGCCTAGAATGGTCAGTTCCATACAGCCTCCCTGGTTCACACATTGGGTTATCTTGGTTTCTATCGATTCAAATAGTGTTAAGCAAAAGCCATGCCTGAGCATGGGTATGAAATTATGTGTTTTAAAACAATGTGATAGTTTTTTTGTAGGTTTTGTTGTCGGAAAGATGGCAATAGGTCGAATGGGCCCCTGAAGGGTATGCTACAAAAATGTTGTTTAGAGTTTGCGCACCTTGATCTGCAAGGTCTGGATGCGGTAAGCGATCTGTCTTGGAGTCATGTCTAACAAGCGCGCTGCTTTGGCCTGTACCCAGCCGGCCTCCTCCAAGGCTGCAATTACCCGCTCTTTTTCATCCAGAATTTTATCGAAGCTACCTGGCTCAGAGGGCTGGGTGCGCGGGGTTGGGGGGCGTACTGATTCATCATCGAGTCCACTCAGGGAAATTACATCGCTGTCTATGGTGCCATCTTCACTCATGATGGCTGCACGCTCCAAAGCATTTTCCAGCTCACGTACATTTCCTGGCCAGCTATAGCTGGATAAGACTCGTATTGCGCGATCGGTGAGAACCAAAGGTCGTCCCTGCACACGTGCAATTTTTGCTAACAGAAAATCTGCGAGTTCAGGGATGTCAGCAATGCGTTCACGTAAAGGGGGCATGCGTATCGCCATAACATTGAGGCGGTAGTAGAGATCTTCACGAAAATTACCCTTTTCGACCTCACTTTCCAGGTCACGGTTTGTAGCCGCCACTATACGGACATTGACTTTGATGGTTTGGTTGCCACCGATACGTTCCAGTTCACCCTCTTGCAAGACGCGTAAGAGTTTAGCCTGGAACATTGGAGAAATTTCGCCAATTTCATCAAGAAAAAGGGTGCCATTGTTAGCTTGTTCAAAGCGACCCTTGCGTAAGCGTACTGCTCCGGTGAACGCCCCTTTTTCATGGCCAAACAACTCGGACTCCAGTAAGTTCTCAGGAAGCGCTGCACAATTCAGGCGCACCAAGGGCAAGTGGGTACGTGGCGAGTTATAGTGAATGGCACTGGCAATCAACTCTTTACCCGTGCCAGATTCACCCAGTATGAGTACGGTACTATCCCACTTGGCCACACGTCTTACTTGGTCAAAGACGCGACGCATGACGGTGGTATGTCCCACGACCATGTTTTCAAAACCGTATTTGGCACGTACTTCACGACGGAGTTCATCGCGCTCATCAGCTAGTTGATCTCCTTTTTCAACATTGACCATGAGGCGTACGGTTTGAGCCAGGAGATTGGCCACCGTTTCCATGAAGTCAGCCCTGTCTTTGAGCAAGGTGTCGGCAGGTGATTCTGGCTGTGCTGCTAGAACACCTAGAGTCTTACCATCCGAATTCTTAATTGGTACCCCGATAAAGGGAAGTTCCAGATCGTAAAGCGACAGTCGGTCAAGGAAACGTGGTTCAAGCGCAATGCGATCGAGTACGATCAACTGTCCATGACGCAGAATATTGCCTATCACCCCTTCTCCGCTACGGTATCGGATATGGCTGGATATTTCCGTGACATCATCGGAGTCACAGTGTATGGCACCAATCTGAAGGACACTTTGTTCCTGATCTGAAAATGTGATCAATCCGTTGAGCATTCCTACATGTTCATGCAGGATAGCCAAAACATGTGAAAGCAGTTCCTCAATGGGAGGTGACTTGATCAGCAGGCGAGAAATCTGCATGAGGGCATCAAGCTCACACGCCATGAGTTCACTTTGACTTAAGGCCGTTCGCCGAGATCGTGGTGTCGTTGGACTCATACAGCGGATCTCACGTCAGGTAGTGGCGCAGAAAGGCAGTTCCACAATCATGCGACATCCATCCCGGTAACTTCTATCCATGAACACAGTTCCAGCGTGTTCAGTCACAATTTCCTGCACCATGGGCAGGCCCATGCCTCGACAACCTTTATGAGGTGGTTTGGTGCTGAAGAAGGGTTCAAAAACCTTGAATGTCAACTCTTCAGGGATGCCGCCCCCTGTATCGCTGATGGCAATACGTACGACCTGTTTTTCGACCTGGGTGCTGATATAAAGTTCACGATGGCTAACATTGCGCTGACTCATGGCTTCTATAGCGTTATCTATCAGCTGTTTGAGCATGCTGCGTAGGCGACGCTCACTGCCCATAACCCAGGGCAGGTGCAAGGCAGGTTGCCATCCGATTACAATGCCCTGAGCCAATATCCGGTCGGTAGCCAGCGTGATGACTTCACGAATCAACTGATTGACGTTTGCGGGAAGTTTGGGTTCCGGGAGAGTCTGTGGAATGGAAGCACTCAAACTATCCAGGGCCTGCAAGCCAGCTTCGCGAGCTTCACGCATGGCAAGTACGACAGGATCAGTGTCCGCCTGCGTGCCCAATCGTCTTTGTAACATGCGCAAAGCGGCATCGATCAGATTGACCGGTCCTTGAAGTCGGTGGATTGCACCGTTAAAGGTTTCTCTCATTCCATCCAGTAGCTCTTCTTCGGCAAGTAAGGCTTTGAGCGCATTCATATGTGAGTCTTGTTGTCTCTGTCGTAGTTCTGTAATGTCGTTGATGATGAGTAAGTCGTAGCGTGATTCAGGGGGAGAGAAAAACGAAGCAGCTTGCTCATCCTCCATCTGTAAGGACATACCATGGCAGGAGTACCCCTGTTGGGAATGTCCACCGAGATCAAAAGAAATTTCACGGCTGGAAAAGGCCTTGCCGGAGCGACGAAGTTCTATAAAGCTGTCTCCCAAACTGGAAGTTAGCGTGATAATGGCCTGTTCCAGCCTTTGCTGCGGTGCGATTTCGCTAGCTAGGGCACGAAAACTGGGGTTGGAAAGGACGATGCGGTTATGATGGTCGATCAAGACCATGGCAGCAGGTGTGGCATTGAGGACGGCTTCTATCATCTGGCGCTGATTGTTGACCCTCTGCTCAAGTTCATGAGTCGTACTGCAATCACGATGCATGCCCAAAAAATAGATCGTATGACCGCTGTCATCAATGACAGGAGCGACAGTTAGTTCTGCCAAGTAAAGCGAGTTGTCTTTACGCCGATTGACCAGGACCCCAGACCAAGGCATTTGCTGTGCCAGTCGTCCCCACATGGCTTGGTAGACTAGGCGGGGCGTAGTGCCATTAGAAAGCATGGATTCATTTTTACCCAACACCTCTTCGGATGTATAGCCTGTTGTGCTGCCAAAGGCTCGGTTCACATAGAGAATATTGGCCTGAAGATCTGTAATGGAAATAGATATTGGGGCATGTTCCACCGCATGCATGAATACCTCTGGAGCCATGCCTGCCATCATGGGGAGCGTAGAAGGTTCAAGCTGTCCAGTATAGGGGCGAGTTTTGCCGGCATTGCTCATAAGTGGGTTCTCACGGCCAGGAATCAGGGGTGGTATGCATGAAAATACTGCAAGTACCATGCCTTAGCCCTAATACCTAGGGAGCTTGCTGGATTACGGCAGGGCGCATCGTCGGGAATTCATCGATATTGCCGAATGAATGCTCTAAATCAGTGCTTTTCCTGTCAGGTTCTGTGCAATCAGATGCTTTTTTTCAGGAGCCTTCATGATCTGTGTGCACTAGGGAGCTAGACGACAAGTCTGTTGCATACCTGACAAATTGTTGGGCATGTTTATGTCGATGTTGGTAAGTTCATAAAGTTGCATTTCTCGCGATATCAATATGAGATCTAGCTATTTGTAGGCTTGGCTTGCTGTTATCGGTCTATTAAGTGCTGTGGCATGGAATCTGCATTTTATGCTCCAGCGTTGATTGAGGTGCTGGGATATGAATTACATGATGCTGTTGATGAGCACGGTACTGGTCAACAATGTGGTACTGGTCAGATTTCTTGGTCTATGCCCCTTTATGGGAGTATCGACGCGTTTATCGACGTCCTTGGGTATAGGCGCAGCCACGACATTTGTGATGACGGTGGGAGCATCAAGCAGTTGGATGCTGGAACACTGGTTGTTGGAACCCTTAGGCATTGGGGTCATGCGTATCATGGCTTTCATTCTTGTGGTGGCTGTGGCCGTACAGTTTACCGAGACGGTATTTCGCAAGGTCAGCCCTAAACTGTATAAAGCCTTGGGTATTTACCTTCCGCTAATAACGACTAATTGTGCCGTGCTGGGAGTTCCTCTGATTGCTGTGCGTGAGAACTATAACTTCATGCAGAGTACCGTTTTTGGTTTTGGTTCAGCCATAGGTTTCTCACTGATTATGATCATCTTTGCGGGATTACGTGAGCGACTGGCTCTGGCTCAGGTGCCTGCTGTTTTTGCGGGGGCTCCAATCGCCTTTGTCACGGCGGGGTTGTTGGCGATGACCTTTATGGGGTTTAGCGGCTTGATCGGCGGCGCCTGATCCATCATACGAGGAGTATAGCCATGTGGTTAGCCATTACCCTGCTGAGTGCTATAGGTGTCATTCTGGGTCTGATGTTAGGTTTAGCTGCGCGTTGGTTTGCTGTCGATGAGGTTGATCCCTTGGTCAGCGAAGTTCAAGCACTGATGCCTGGGAGCCAATGTGGGCAATGTGGTTTTCCGGGGTGCTCTGCAGCGGCTGTCGCCTTGGTGGAAGGACAAGCTCCTGTGAATTGCTGCCCCCCAGGAGGACGAGCATTGGCAGAAAAACTAGCTACTTTACTAGACATTCCGCTACAGGGTGGAGATGCCTTGGCTGAACCGTTAGTGGCGAAAATACAGGAAACATTTTGCACGGGATGTACACGTTGTTATCGAGCCTGTCCGACGGATGCAATTGTTGGGGCCAATGGACAAATTCATGTCGTCTTGACCTGCGCATGCACCGGTTGCGGCAAATGCGCGGAAGCCTGTCCTGAACATTGTGTACTTTTACAGCCAGAAGCCGTTTCGCTGGAACAGTGGCATTGGCCCAAGCCCATGGTTGTTGCTTGATGATATGACATATACCTAAGATTGTTCAGGAGTGATATACGTGTTTGCCCTATCTCGCATTCGCGGTGGAGTTCACCCCGCCGCTCACAAGGACAGATCTTCAGCACTGACGATTGCTCAGGTGTCTGTACCTGGTCATCTCTATCTGCCGTTGCGTCAGCACGCTGGCGCGGAGGCAGTGCCAGTGGTCAGTATTGGAGATTATGTGTTTAAAGGTCAGCTTATAGCTGCGGCAGGATCTGAAGTTTCAGCGCCAGTACATGCATCCAGTTCAGGTCGTGTGGTCGGCATAGGCCCCATCACTGTTCCTCATCCGTCAGGGCTACATAGTCAGGCCATCATTATTGAATGTGATGGAGAAGACCGCTGGATAACTATCGATCCTCCTCCTGATCCTTTTAGCTTGGCTCCATCCATGTTGGCGGATAGGGTTGCAGCGGCAGGGGTAGTTGGTTTGGGAGGGGCCATTTTCCCTGCTGCCGTCAAGTTAAAACAAGGCGCACGGCATGAGATTAAAACTGTGCTGGTCAATGGTAGTGAGTGTGAACCTTACTTGACCACGGACGATCGCTTGATGCGGGAAAAAGCTGAAGAAATTGTCGATGGTGCCTTGCTCATACAACATATTCTGCGTGCATACCGGATCGTCATTGCTATTGAAGATAACAAGGTTGAGGCTATTTCAGCCATGCGCGCGGCTACGGAAGGGCATGGTGCTATAGAAGTCAGTGTGGTGCCGGCCCTTTACCCCATGGGTTCAGCCAAACAGTTAATCAATGCAATTACGGGCAGGGAAGTTCCGGCTGAAGGCCGAAGTACACAGGTGGGAGTTCTCGTGCATAACGTAGGCACCGTATACGCCATTCAACAGGCATTGCGTTATGGAAAACCCCTGATCTCCAGGGTAGTCACTGTGGCAGGGGCTTGCATACAGCGACCACGTAATGTGGAGGTTTTACTGGGAACATCGATACAGCATGTGATTGATTTTTGCGGTGGGTTTAAGGGAACACCCTCCCAATTACTGCTGGGAGGGCCGATGATGGGGCAGGTATTGCCATCTACTCAGGTCCCTGTGATTAAGGGAGCTACGGGAATACTGGCTCTGGGTTCCCATGAAGTTCCGCAGCAGCAAGCTATGCCCTGTATACGTTGCGCACGATGTGTTGAGGCCTGTCCCATGGGGCTCATGCCCTTGGAAATGGCAGCGCATGCGCGAGCAGATGACTTCGCTGGCGCGGATGATTATGGTCTTGATGATTGCATTCTGTGTGGTTCTTGCGCCTATGTCTGTCCTTCTCATATCCCTCTGGTTCAGTGTTTTCAATATGCCTTGGGAGAGAAGGACGAGCGCCGTCAGGCGGAACGAAAAACTGAACGTATCAAGCAGATGATGGAGGCGCGGCGAGCCAGGCTTGATGCAGAAGAGGCTGCACGGTTGGCAGCACAGGCTATACGTCGCAGTACATTCTCAGCAGGAGCAGCAAAATGACTTCCACGGTGAAGCTGCCTGCGCTTTTGCAGCCTATAAAAGCTCCTTTGACATCACCGCATGCACACGACCATTCCAGCGTGCATCGCATCATGCTGCATGTCTGTTTAGCCTTGGCCCCAACGACAGTCTGGGGTTTGTATTTATTCGGGTGGCCATCCATCAACCTGTGGGTGTTAACTTGTGGGGCTGCGTTGGCCGCAGAAAGTATTTGCTTGCATATCTTAAAGCAGCCACAGGCACGATTACTGGATGGCTCAGCTTTACTGACAGGCTGGCTATTGGCATTGACGTTGCCACCTTGGGCTCCTTGGTGGATAGGTATAGGTGGAGCTGTATTTGCTATAGGAGTAGGCAAGCATCTTTATGGTGGGGTGGGTCAAAATATCTTTAATCCAGCGATGTTGGCCCGTGTAGCGCTGCTGATCAGTTTTCCCTTACAGATGAGCACCTGGGCACTGCCCCTACAGCATCCGGATTTTCAGCAGTCACTGCATGTGACGTTCTCTGTGGGAGGCATGCCTGATGGTTCAACAGGCGCAACTGCACTAGGCCACTTACGCACATCTTTTACTTTGCACAGGGATGCTCGCGATGTGATAGCTCATGATTTTTCACTATCAGCAGCTCTGCTGGGCAATACAGCGGGCAGCCTGGGGGAGACTTCTGAGGTCTTGCTTCTGTTGGGGGGCTTCTGGTTACTGGCCCTGCGCATCATCAGTTGGGAAATTCCTGTGGCTATGGTTCTGGCTGTTTTACTGCCGGCACTATGGGCGCATGCCATCAATCCAGCGCGCTATGCTGGTGTGGATTTTCATCTGAGCTCAGGGGGACTGTTGCTGGGTGCTATTTATATTGCCACCGATCCAGTGACCTCTCCTGTAAGCCGAAGTGGACGCATGATCTTTGGGGCAGGGTGTGGACTCATGACCTGGGCCATAAGAAGTTGGGGAAGTTTTCCAGAAGGCGTGGCCTTTGCCATACTTTTTATGAATGCATTGACACCATTGCTCGATCGCTATTGCCGACCACGTATTTATGGTCGTGATCGTGCACGAAAACCCTTACGAGCCTTGAGCCCTGTCGCGAGTGTCAAGGGGAGTGGTGAGACATGAGTACGTATCCATCCGGGTTAATGCACTGGCGTGGCCGCCTAAGTTATCAGGGAGCCTTGCTTGGATTGATATGTGCCGTGGTCGCCTTGGCGCTATTGGTAGTCGATCAACGTACAGCCTCCTCGATTAAACAACGGCAGATGGAGGACCGGCTGGCCAATATGGCCCAGGTCATGCCTGCTCGTTGGTATGACAATAATCCGTTGCATGATGTGATCGATGTGACCGATACGGCGATGGGTGATCAGCCCATACAGGTTTATCCGGCACGTCGACATGGGGTATTGACAGCTGTTGCTTTTCAGGTCGTGACTCAGGGCTACGGCGGGCCAATTACCCTGATCATGGGTGTAGACCGTAATGGCAATATCCTGGGTGTCCGTGTTTTATCACATAAGGAGACGCCAGGGTTGGCGGACAAGATAGATATTGCCAAAAGTTCTTGGATCACGCATTTCAATGGAATGTCCTTGCTCAATACGCCGTCTGCCGCTTGGGCCGTAAAAAAAGACGGTGGTGTAATCGATCAATTTACCGGAGCCACCATTACCCCAAGGGCCATGGTCAAGGGCATACATGCCGGTATGTTGTTTTTCGGGCGCCACCAGAGTCAATTCATCAGCTCAGTATCAAGGAGTTAACCATGAGCCATGCAGGATGTCAGGGGTGTGGTGCTGCCAGTAGCCCGGAGCCATCAGATGGAGGCTACAGTAGTTTTTTTACGCGAGGGCTTTGGGAAAACAATATCTCGCTAGTACAGATGTTGGGCATGTGTCCCACCATGGCGGTAACGACATCAGCGACCAATGGATTAGGCATGGGGTTGGCGACGACGGCCGTCATGATGATGTCCAATCTGCTGATTTCATGGATGCGTGACAGTATTTCACCCGAAGTTCGCAATCCAGTCATGATTGCTGTGATTGCAGGCATGGTGACACTGGTGGATATGGCCATGAATGCATGGTTACATCCTCTGTACAAAGTCCTGGGAATCTTTATTGCATTGATCGTGACTAACTGTGCCGTACTGGGTCGGACGGAAGCATTTGCCTTGCGTCATGGGCCAGTAGCTTCGTTGCTGGATGGCTTAGGGATGGGGTTGGGTTTTACCTGGGCCTTAACATTGCTGGGTGGTGCACGTGAATTGATAGGAGCGGGCACCTTGTTTGCGCAGGCATCATCCTTGCTAGGGCCACATTTTCACTGGTTGGAGATGCAGATCTTACCCTCTAGCCAGGGCATTCTTTTGGCTATATTGCCACCGGGAGGTTTCATATTGCTGGGTGCCATGATTGCGTTGAAACGTCTGGTAGATCGTCGTTGGGAACAGCATAAATCTGCTCAAAATATAGGTATGGAACTGCCTGTGGTATCGGCCTGATCAGGAGCTCATAGGATGAAAGTCAGTGTGGTCTATGCAGGACAGCCTCCTGTGCAGGTTGCTTGTCAGCTGGAAGAGGGTAGCCCGGTACGTGATGCCATTGAGTGCTCAGGTATCAAGTTTCGTTGTCCTTCTCTGGATCTGGCCAAGGCTAAAGTAGGGATATTTGGAAAATTTGTGAAACTTGATAGACCCTTGCAGGATGGGGATAGGGTAGAGATCTACCGCAAAATTACGCGTATCTTGGATGAGGAGGATGATGATGACTGAACTCAGTCGGGCTGCAGCCTTGCGCATTGCTCTGGCGGTCAGGCAACTGCCTGGGGTGACGATCCCCCAACTCTTGGAGGCCATTAATACGTCAATTCGTACAGTCGTGGATGAAAACAGCCTAAAGGCAATTACGGTATCTCAGTTGAGTGATGGCTTGGCCTCCTATGCATTGCCTCGCTCAGTGATCAAGGAAGCTGTACGAATACTTTGGGGTGAAGGAGAGGTAGGTCAGATTCCTGCGCTTGAAACTGCTTTTAGGAATGAGCCAGGTGTTATCCGAGTTGCGGTGGCTTCTAATCAGGCTGAAATTCTCGATGGACATTTTGGGTCATGTCTGCGCTTTCTCATTTATGAACTTCAGGGTATGCAAGTGCGTCTTGTGGATATACGTTCGATGCTGGAGTCTGATCTCGCTGAGGATAAAAACGCCTATCGTGCTGACATGCTGCGTGATTGCCAGATCCTCTATGTCGTCTCTATAGGTGGTCCAGCAGCGGCCAAGGTGGTCCGCGCCGGTGTCTATCCCGTTAAGGTCAAGGCAGTTCAGTCTGCGCGTGCCGCTATGGAGAAGTTAAGTGCACTCATGGTTAATTCGCCACCGCCTTGGCTAGCTAAACACATGGGGCGTGGAGCCGAGGAGCGCGTTCGTTTTGAGCGTAATTCAGAGGAGGTATAAGCCATGCGCCGGCCACCTATAGTCCTGGTGACCGGGACTGCAGTTTTTATTCTGATTCTGCTAGGTAGGCAGTTTTACCAACGTGTACATCATGGTGAAGAAGATTTCTATGGTATCGCTTATAGCTCGATGGCCTGGCATGTAAGGCTGGTAAACCTGCCTGCCGGCTATAGCCATGATCAAGTGCAACAAGCCCTGCAGAGTCAGTTGGATGCCGTTGATAAGTCGCTGTCTTCCTGGCGTGCTGATTCCGAGGTTAATGAATTTAACCGATCAGCACCAATAGGAAATTGGGTGGCCTGCAGTCCCTGGTTGTGTGAGGCCGTAGCTAAGGCACTTGTAGTCAGTCAGTTAAGCCATGGCGCCTATGACATCACGGTGGCTCCCTTGGTTAATTTGTGGGGGTTTGGCCCGCAGGGACGTCAGGAAGCCTTGCCCACGCAGATCCAGATCGAGGAGGCACAAAAGCAGATGGGCTGGCGTCATCTACATGTTCGCCCGGGTGCCTTGATGCGTGATTCTCCCGTGCATTTAGATCTGTCTTCAGTGGGTGAAGGCGTTGGGGTAGATGCCATGGGGGTATGGCTTGAGAGGGCAGGGTGCCAACGCTATATGATTGCAGTGGCCGGAACGTTGAAAACTAAAGGACGCCGCGCTGATGGAGGACTCTGGCATGTAGCCATAGAAAGACCGGATGCCAGTGGGGCCGCCCTGCATGAATTATCACTGACAGATCAGGCAGTATCTACATCAGGGTCTTACCGCAATTTTTATATGAAAGATGGCATAAGCTACTCGCACACGATTGATCCCTTTACCGGTAGACCCATTACTCATCTTGGTATCCTGGTAACTGTCACCATACCACCTGATGCATCGGGTCAGTTGGATGCCACATACGCCGATGCGTTGGCAACGGCGTTAAACGTACTCGGACCTGATAAGGGTCTAGCACTCGCTCTGCGCTTGAACATGGCGGTATTCTATGTGGAGACAAGTCCTAAGGGTTGGCATGAGCTGACTACTCCCCAGTTTAAACCTTGGCTTCGTCCATAAGTTAAATTTGTGGCTCGATTACATTATGCCTATCTGATTGGGGCCGTTTTTTTGAATTCCCATGGCGTTATGCCCTGCTTGGTGACAAACCAGCGAGAAAAGGACTTGGCGCTGCTGAAGCCAAGCTCCAGGGAGAGATGATCAAGATGGCAGTCTGTCCGGGCGAGATGCTTGTGAGCAAACTCTAGGCGCAATTCGTCGAGAATGCTTTGATAGGAGTAATGGTGATGCTGCAGTTGCCTGTGCAAATGGCGTGTGCTGATGCCGATGCGATGGCTGATGGCATCACGCGAGGCTTTGCCTTCTGCTAGCAGTACGCGCAGTTCCTTGCGCACACGATCGACAATATTGCCAGGGGTGCCCAACTGAGCAGAGAGTATTTTGGCCTGTTGCTTTAGCATTTCGAAGACCATGGTGTCAGCATAAGGTGACAGGGTGTTCAGAGCCTGGGGATCTAGCAGCAGGGCTGAACGCTGCTGGTGGAAGTGCACGGGGCAGCAGAACAGTCGCTGGTATTCCGGATGGGGCATGCCCTCAACCATGTAGGGAGCGTGTTTGATATGTACCGCGCGCAGGGCCTGTGGATTTTGCCGACGAATAAGCAGTGCACAGGCACCTAAAAACCACTCTTCACTGTGGCGGATCAATTGTTCATCATGATAGGCAAGGTCTATCGTCCACAGGCTGGCTCCCGGCTTCTGAATCAGGCTGGTGGTGAAAAGATTGGATACCAGTCCCCCGAATTCACGCAGAGTGTTATGCAGGTCCAGCAGGGTGGGGCAGCATAGAGTCATGTAACCAAGAACGCCACTCACGGAGGGTTCCAATGCGCTGGCCATGTGCAAACCTAGCAAGGGGTCGGCCCATAGTGTCATGCGGCAGCGCAAGAGTCGCTCAATGATCTTCTGGCGGACCCAGCCATCATCAGGATTTAAGTCCTTTTCGGTGGCACCGATTTCACTAAGTAGCTGCTGTCGACTGATTCCCTCAGATTCACAAATACGAACGTAATGGTTTAGCACCAGCGTATTAACCACCCCGTTGCCGGAAGGTGTCGTTGCCTCATGGTAGGTCAACAGTTTGTTTGGGTTATCCATGGTTATGCTTCTTGTTCTTGTTATTGATCAGTCAGATGAGGTACGAGGTTCATGCACTGCCTCGTTTATCCTCCTCCTAGTCTCCATCCTTATTATTAAGCTGTTTTGGGCACAATTTGAAGAAACATCTGTCCTTTTTTGGGGTTCTGCGGCCGGAGAGGCCATGAGAGACTTCTGAAGCGTCGTGCCTATAAGAGCCTATTCGCATAATGGCTGCGGCCGGACATAATAAATAGTCGGTCCTGAAAAATTCAAATGACGTCACGTCAATATACCCTGTGGGGTATATTTGCTCTAACATTGACGCTACCCCAAGTAACCCTTGGGTATTTTCGTACAGGTAGGTGTGAATGAGCACCTACGGTCAGCCATAAAATCCAGGCACAAAAAAACCGGATCATCCGTAGCAAGAACCTTAGGTTGTAGCCTGCTGCACACAACACGGCATGAATGGCATCGCCTATAGCGCCTTTCAGCCAGCAGCGTCGCATCCTGCAGTCTTCTTTGAGATGTCCAATCACAGGTTCAACGGCAGATCGTCGTTTCATCATCTTGCGTTGCAAGGGTGTCATGCTGCGCAGCTTGCCAGGGTGAAGTATCTCAACCCCCGGGATAGTGACACCACGGTATCCCTTATCCACTAACACAC
>JAJZHP010000054.1 GCA_021804355.1 Pseudomonadota bacterium
TTTATGCTGATGTGGGGACAGGGTTCATGAGGATACATCAAGGCGGTGTGTCGTGGTGATGCGTCTATGGATCATGCGCCATGGTCAAGCGGAGGGCGCTGTCGTAGCGGGAGATGCTAACCGCCGACTAACGCCATGGGGTCGGCTTGAAGCGCAGCGTCGCGCTCAAGATTTTGCCGAGGAATGGCAGCAGGCTATCTTGATTTCAAGTCCCTATCGCCGAGCTGTTGAAACGGCGGCAGAAGTCGCTGAGGTGATAGGGGGGGGTATCCTGGAGACCTGGCCAGAACTGGCTCCCGAAGGTGATCCGCAGCTGGTTTTAAAGCAACTGCAAACCTGTGGACATTCTAAGCTGGTGCTGGTCACCCATATGCCCTTGTTGAGCCGGCTGACCGGGCTACTAAAGGATGGGCAGGCCTCCTCCCTTTATCCTTTAGCGACTGCCGGGGTACATGTGCTGGAGGGTATCGAAGGAGGCATAGGGGCCGGTATGGCGCAATGGCGTCGGACCTGTAGCTGATGTCAGTTTTTACGCAAGTCACCCCTGCCATACTATTACCCTGGCTTGAAAATTATCAGGTGGGTGAATTTAAGTCATTACACCCTATCAAGGTGGGCGTACAAAACAGCAATTTTTTTCTGGAAACTACCTTGGGGTCCTGGGTTCTAACCTTGTTTGAAACCTTAGATCCTGCGGAGGTACAGATTTATCTGGATTTAATGCTGAATTTGCATGCGTCCGGTATGCCGGTAGCTGCTCCGCAGCGACAGCAGGGAGGGGAGTTATGGTCGCTGCTGGCTGATAAACCAACGGCCCTGGTTGAGCGCTGTCCTGGAGATTCTCTGGAGGTGGCTGATGTCAGTTCTGTGCATCGGTTGGGGGAATGTCTGGCTAAACTGCATGGCCTGATGAGGTCGTGGCCAGGCCCTGAGAATCCACGTGGCAGACTATGGAGGTCGTCTGCAAGCCGGCAAATCCTTACGGGGCTTGAATCAAGGGATGCTGACTTAATAGCATGGGCTATGCAGATAGATCGTGGTTTGCCGTGGCAAGACTTGCCTGCCGGCGGTATACATGCGGATCTGTTTCGTGACAATGTTTTATGGCAGGGTGGAAACATCAGTGCGGTCTTGGACTTTTATGTCGCAGGGCGCGATGCCTGGGCCTATGATCTTGCCATCTGTGTACACGACTGGTGCCGTTTTCCTGGAGGCGCCCTGGATGTCCATCGTGCCTCGGCTTTGCTTAAAGCCTATCATGCTGTGCGTCCATTGACACAAGTCGAGCGTGAGGTCTGGCCCTCTTTGCTGGTGGTTTCAGCCTTGCGATTTTACCTTTCTCGTTGCCTTGCTTCTTTGCGGCGTGTTGACAATAAAGATATCTTGCAGAAGGATCCCGAAGAATTTCATTTAATTCTGAATTGTATGCGAACCAACGAATGGGACGGGAGTGCAAATTTTATACAGGTTCTGTTAGACTGATTTGAGTGAGCAGGTTGAGATTGACGTATGCATGATGCAGGCGTTTTATTGCAACAGCAAAATCAGTTGTTAGAGATGATGGTTAAACGTCAGCCTCTAAGGCAGATACTTGATCGTTTGTTGCAAGAAATTGAGGCGGGATTGCCTGGGCTTTTTTGTTCTGTGGTTGCTCTGGATGAAGGGAGAAAGTATTTACGTCCCCTATCAGCACCCTCCTTGCCAGTAGCCTTTACTGAAAAACTCTATGGTCTTGAAATAGGTCCCTGTGCAGGTTCCTGCGGTGCAGCCATGTACTGGGGTAAACCTGTCGTGGTTACGGATATTGAGCATGATCCTCTATGGGTCGATTATAAGGATCTGGCCTTGTCGCATGGTTTACGCGCCTGCTGGTCTATCCCTATCCGTTTAGGTGATCATGAACCTGTGATGGGTTCTCTGGCCATGTATTATGCGGAGGTCAAGGCTCCGGATGCCGGGCACTGGGAGCGGCTCGAGATGGGTCGGCATCTGGCGGCTTTAGTGCTGGATCGGGAATATACGGATTTGCAATTAAGAAGCTATCAACACGATCTGGAACGCAGGGTGGCTGAACGTACCCATGAATTGGGTTCTGCTCTGGAAAACCTGCATAAGGCCCAGGATACTTTGATTCAACGTGAGAAACTGGCCAGTTTAGGTGCGCTGGTGGCTGGCGTGGCGCATGAGTTGAATACCCCCATAGGCAATGCATTGCTCTCTATCAGCTATATGCAGGAATGCATGCAGCAGGTGATACGCAAAATAGAGCTTAACTCCTTGGGTCGTCAGGAGTTTCTGGGCATCGTGGATGATGTCAACCAAGCCACCGATCTGGTTTTGCGTAATATCAGCAAGGCTGCAGACTTGATCGGTTCTTTCAAGCAGATGGCCGTCGATCAGAGTAGTGAGCGTCGCAGGGCCTGTTCGTTACAGCATGTGATTGATGATAACCTGAGTATTTTTAAAGCGACCATTAAGGGGATAGCTATTGAATTTGAAGTGCAGGTGTACCCGCCTGATCTGGAGTTTGTCGGCTACCCTGGAGCTCTGGGTCAGGTGCTGACCAATTTGTTGGTCAATGCCCAAGTGCATGCTTTTGCTGACCGTTCCCATGGCCGGGTTCAGATTCTGGCCAGGCTCATCGATGATCACACCATCCAGCTAAGTTTTGCTGATGATGGTTGTGGTATGGCGGATGAACATCAGGCAAGAATTTTTGACCCTTTTTATACCACCAAGGCGGGTCAGGGGGGCTCCGGTATTGGTTTGTTTTTGGTCTATAACCTGATCACTTCCCGATTGCAGGGCCATATATGTGTCAAAAGCACGCCAGGTCAGGGCACATCTTTTCATTTGGAATTTCCCCGCTGTGCTGAGCAGTTAGCAGAAGGGTAACGTCCATAGGCATAGTCCCATTGGGCCTGAGCCAGCTTGAGTAGTTCCTCACGGACAGTTTTTCTGAGGGTGTCCAAATCCTGGATTTGCAGCGCTTGTAGCCCGCTATTTTCCCAGGCAGTCTCAAGAGCAGGTGCCGTGCGTAGCCAAGTCCATAACCGATAAGCAGGGTGCTGGTGTAGCCAGCGTTCTGGCCATAAGGACTGAGTGATTTGCCAGCGTTCTGGGTCACGGATACGTAGATGCTGATAGATGATGATCTCGGTGTGTTGCGTGATGCGAGCCCATACCTGGTTTTTGAGGGCTTCAGCGTAGCCATTCCAATCGGTAATTTCATGGGCATAGCGCAGGCAACCACGGCATACCAGGTCACCCAAGGACGTAGAGCATAGTCCGACACAGGGGGATTTTGCCAAAACAAGGGGTGGGCTCATAGGTGCAAGCCATGTTAGCGATGACGGCACATGTTACCATGAGTCATGTTCTCTCATGGAGTAGCCAGTGTGTTTGTCATCCTTAAACATGTGCATATGACCGCGGTAGCTTTAAGTCTGGTTTTGTTTCTGCTGCGCTGGATAGGCGGTGGAGCAGGTTGGGCCTGGCAGGAACAGCGCTGGTGGCGCGTAGGGCCCCATATCAATGACACCCTCTTGTTGGGTGCAGGCTTAGGTATGGTGATGTTGATGGGAGGATTTCAGCCCTGGATAGGGGTCAAAGTGGGCGCCTTAGTACTTTATATTATCTTGGGATGGCAAGCTCTGCGGACCACCCAGCAAGGACAGCGTGCGGGTTGGGGGATATCAGCTTTGCTGGTTTATGCGTTCATTATTTCAGTCGCGGTGACGCAACACCCCTGGGGTATGCTGGGCGGCTTGTGATGCCTTGATCCTGCAACAACTGGCGTACTAGCTGGGCAGTCCGCCCCCGTACATCCCTGCGCGGATTAAATTCAGCAATTTCCATAGCTAGTAACTTGCTGTCCTGTCGACAGCGTTTTAGTTGTCTCTGCAGTTGTCGAAGATCGATGCCACGGGGCTCAGGAACGCTGACGCCTGGGGCGAGGTGAGGCGACAAGGCATCGAGGTCCAGGCTGATGCCATAGCCTCCGGAGGACTGACGTGCGCGTTTTAAGGCTTGTCGCCAGAGGGTAGGCCAGCCATGACTGCGCACTTCATGAATGCTGATCAGGGCAATACCTAAGCGTTTCAGCAGTTTGATTTCAGCGGTTTCAAAGCTGCGAAATCCTATCAGTGTGCAACATCGGCTATCCAGAACAGGTTGAGGGCAAATCGGAAGCCAACGTCTATCACCTTGGCCTAGTAAAACAGCCAGGGGCATACCATGCAAGCGATGGCTCAGTGAGGACTCGGGTGTATGGCTATCCATATGAGCATCGATCCAGATCATGCCCAGGGGGTGTGATTTTATCGATGCTATACCTGCCCAGAACCCTATGGCCTCAGAATGATCACCACCTATCAGCAAGGGACGAACCCCTCCGCGTCGCCATAGCGCGCTATGAGCGGCTAAAGATCGCGCTGAAGCGAGCGCCGTATCGGCCACCTCGGGCCAGGGAAGCAGCAGACTACTGCGTTCATGAACGATGAAATGGGGACGTAAGGGATGCAGGGCATAAGGCGCCAGGCGATTGCCTCGGCGTTTGCCACCACTAGCCAGTGCAGCTCCCAGCAGACGCGATTTCAAGGGCCTATGGCCAGTCGTCGCTGTGTCAGAGGCTGGCCATCCATCAGAATCTGCAGCGACCAGGTTCCGACAGGGTCATAGGTCTCCAAGCTAAAGCTACAGGTACGATGCAAGGTCGTATGCCCCGGATTCACCGCAGGTAGCTCCTGTTCATCGCGTAGTTGGCCGTGCAGACTATAAAGACGGCAGGTAATAGTATGTTCTCCTGCTGAGCTGTCATAAATCCATAGATCGGCATAGATACTGCGTGCTTTACGGCTCAGTTCAGCCGTATCCATGTAAGGCTGACCTCCCGCATCTAGTCTTTGTGTCACCACCATGCGTGCAACCGCCTGCGTAGCAGGATAGTGTTCAGCACGCTGATAGCTGCATGCGCAGAGGCTGATCATGCCGAGCAGGGTGATCCCTCTCATGGTCGGTAGCGCATCCTGGTACCCCGCTCGACAGACATAAATATCTCATGAGGGTGTAGTTCTTTTGGAAAGTAGACGCCTGAGATTTTGGCTTCACAGATGCTGGCGCCTTCCAGATTGGTTTCACGAAAATCTATCCCTCGCAAATCGGCCTGTCGCAGGTAGGCTCCGCTCATATTCAGGCCGCTAGCGTCCATGTTGCGCAGGTCAAGTCCGCGTAACAAAGCATGGGACAGATCACAGGTTTCACCACGCTTGCGCGCCGCATTAAAAGCAGCGATATCCTCATCCTGTAACATCCGGTACAGGGGATGATCAATTTTGGTAGGCATCGTCATGATCAGGCACCTCGTCAATAACTAAGTTGAGTATAGTTGTAGATAAGAGGTTTGTTGGAAAATGCGTCACGCTGGTCAAGTGTGCACGCAAACTGGTATCTTAGTCAGGGGCGGAAGTTGCTGTCATAACAATAAAATGAGCTACCCGGTGATCAGTCTCAGGGTGAGGGGAAGAGTTAATGCGAGGACATAAGGGATTGGTGGTGTTGGCGACCTTGGCCATTTCTGCCTGCAGTGATATGAGCTGGGTGGATATCAAATCAAACCTTGATCAAAAACTGTCATCATCGGTCTTGCACAGTACGACCGCAGGTGATGCCATCGCTCCGGTCAAGGGTACTTTGTTCGAGCCGGTTCAGCCCTTGGATTCGCGCGATGCCATTATTTATATTTATCGCCCCCTGACCACCTGGACGCGGGATGAGGCTGAAACTCCCAGTTTTTTTGTTAACGGGCAGCGTGTCTATGGCCTGAAAGGGGGAGGCTATTTCTGGCTGGAATTGCCTGCAGGTGATTATTACTTTATGGCCAAACGAGCCTTTTCAATCTTTAACTTCAAAGTTATTTTCGAAACGCGTATGCGTGTGGCTGGTGCTAAAGCCTATTATTTCCGCTATGACGAAGAACATAAGGTTGATAAGGAACATCAGGATAGTAATTTGTTGATAGCAGGTCCCCTGCAGCAGCAAACGGCGGCACAAGCTCTGCCGGATCTACGTAAAACAGTTTTAGAGGACTCCGGTCAATTTTTTGATTATGACCGTGAACCCTTATGGAAACCCTTTGATCTTTATCCTCACGATCATAATGTTCGTTATGGTCAGCTTGAAATTCTGGATCCTGATCATGGTGTCCATGAGCGCTATACCCCTGTATTAGGGGCAGATACCAGTCATATGCAGAATGCCGTCGATCGCAAGACCGACTGGATGCCGGACTGGATGCGAAATTTATTCCGCTGACGATGGATTAGGCCAGTTTGTCATGTACAGAGGGTAAGATTGGCCGGTGTGAGGGCGGCATCTACTTGCCCTCCTATGATATAGACATTGCCGGTATTTTTATCGGTATAGGTAGCGCTGGTGCTCGTGGTGTTGGTTTGTAGAACGCCATTAATATAGATGCCAAGAGTGTTTCCGGTGGTCGGTGGAGCAAAACCAATATCGTATCCACTTATCGTGGTATGGTAATAAATATTGTTGCTCTGGTCTGCCGTTTCATAGAGTTGCGCGCCTTGAAGTTTTGCATTGGGTTCATTGCCTGAAGCATGCAGATAACAGTTTTGGGTCGGTGAAAAGTTGCCGGCATCTTGGGAGACAAAAGTGCTGATCAATCCCGTTGAGCTGATATAAATATAGTCGTTCTCTGTCACCGAGGTATTGGTTCCCAAAACAAGCACGGATCGTGATGCGCTGTAGGCGCCCGCAATACTCAGGTTGACCGGAGGTAGCAGGGCGCCTTGCATACTGTTGGGGCCCGCCTGAAACGTGCCTACGGGAGAGTTATAATAAGCGCTATCACTGCCGCAAGCAGTTAGCTGCGAGGCTAGACCCAAGGCCAGGAGGTGTAGAGTGATTCGTGACATGCTGATATCTTCCGGCAATCTTATTGTTATCGTGGCCTAATCCTAATACAGGTTGGCAAGTTTGAACAGTTTGACCCTGTACCAGCTTCGTAACTTTTAGCGCATGTCAGGGTTGTGCTGGATAAAGCCAACACCCTATAATGCCGCCTCTGCAATGGCAACCCTGTCGGTTCTCCCGCAACGATAAGCAGTCAACCCCGCCAGGTCCGGAAGGAAGCAACGGTAGCTGTGAGTCGTGTGCCGGGGTCGGGCTGGCAGGGGGGCCACCCAACTAGTCCCCCTGTTTGAGTTTCAGTTAATCTATCAACGAATACGCATGCCAGGTTTTGCACCGGCATCCGGAGCAAGCAGGTAAAGTTCATTACCCCCAGGCCCCGCGGCCAGTACCATACCTTCACTGATGCCAAATTTCATTTTGCGCGGTGCTAAATTAGCTACCATGACGGTCAGCTTGCCCACCAGTTGCTCAGGCTGCTCATAGGCGGCGCGAATACCGGCGAAGACCTGACGATGCTCGCCACCACCTATATCAAGGCGTAAGCGCAATAGCCGGTCAGCTCCTTCCACCCGATCAGCTTCCACAATACGAGCGACACGTAGGTCAACCTTGAGAAAACTATCGATATCCAGCAAGGGTTGCAGCGGTTCTATGGATGCCAGGGACTCTACCGATTCGGGAGCCTTGGCGGGCGGCGTCACCAGATCCTCCTTGGATGCCTTGACCATGGCTTGTACCTGTTCAGGATCAACGCGTTGCAGCAGGGGGAGGAAGGGACGTAGCGTATGGGCCCCCATGGCTTGCAGGCGGCTCTCCCAATGCAAATCTTTCAGGTTGAGAAATTCCTGCACTTGTTGCGCCATACGGGGAAGCACGGGAGCTAAGTACGTCATCAACTGGCGAAATGCTTCCAGTCCTAAGGAGCAGATTTCAGCGATGCGAGGGTCTTCGGGAGAGACTTTCGCCAAGGCCCAGGGTTTTTGTTCATCGATGTACTGGTTGATGAGGTCCGCCAGGGCCATGATTTCGCGTAGTGCCCGGGCAAAGTCACGGTGCTCATAATGTTCGGCAATGCTGTCGCCTGCATCGATACAGCGGGTTAGCAAGGAGTGACTGACAGGCACTAGGCGATGATTGAAGTGACGTTGTATAAAGCCTGCGCAGCGGCTGGCGATATTGACGACCTTGCCGACCAGATCAGCATTGACACGGGCTACAAAGTCATCAAGATTAAGATCCAGGTCTTCTACGCCGGAAACCAGCTTAGCTGCAAAATAATAGCGCAGGTATTGGGGGTCCAGATGCTCAAGATAGGTACCGGCTTTAATAAAGGTCCCGCGTGATTTGGACATCTTGGTGCCATTGACGGTCAGGAAGCCGTGTGCAAACACCCCATTGGGTAACCTGAAATCAGCGCCGTGGAGCATGGCTGGCCAGAACAGCGCATGAAAATAGACGATATCCTTGCCAATGAAATGATAAAGCTCAGTCTTGCTGTCAGGGGCCCAGAATTCCTCAAAAGCAAGACCCGGTGTGCGTGAGCACAGAGCTTGGAAACTGGCCATATACCCTATGGGAGCATCCAGCCAGACATAAAAATATTTACCAGGGGCTTGCGGGATTTCAAAACCAAAATACGGAGCATCACGTGAGATATCCCATTCGGCGAGTCCGGACTGGAACCACTCACTCAATTTATTGGCAACTTCGGTTTGCAAGTGACCCGATCGTGTCCAGGCTTCCAGCATGTCACGAAAATCAGGGAGTTTAAAAAAGTAATGGAGACTTTCGCGCATGACCGGCGTTGCGCCGCTGATGGTGGAGTAGGGGCTTTTCAGGTCCGTGGGGGTGTAGGTCGCTCCACAGCTTTCGCAGGAGTCGCCATATTGATCCGCTGAACCACATTTAGGGCATTGACCCTTGATAAAGCGATCGGCCAGAAAAAGTTGCCGTTCGGGATCAAAAAACTGCCGTACCGGGCGCGTAGCGATGTGCCCGCCATCACGATTACGCTCATAAATCAACGAAGCAAAATATCGATTTTCTTCGGAGTGTGTGGAATGGTACTGGTCAAATTCAATGTGAAATCCAGAAAAATCCCGTTGATGCTCTTGAGAGACCTGTTCGATAAGCTGTTCAGGAGTTATACCCATCTGCTCAGCTTTAAGCATGATGGCTGTGCCATGAGCGTCATCAGCACAGACGTAGTACACCTCATGGCCTCGTGATTTCTGAAAACGTACCCAAATATCAGTTTGCAGGTACTCCACAAGATGGCCTAGATGAATAGAACCATTAGCATAGGGTAGGGCGCTGGTAACTAGAATGCGTCGAGACATGGTTTCCCTTACGTTGTATCATGCGCAGCTTGTAACTATACCAGCTTTGAGAGCTTGCTGGCAGCATGAGTAGCTTGGGAGGGTGACTGATGAATCGTCTTGACGTTGAGAAGCATCTGCAAGGTTGGCTTGATCTTAACCTGGGTATGGATTGGTTGACGGCGGGTTGTATTCGTCAAATTGATATTCAGCAAGGTGAAGCCTATATCGATGTCGTTTTGCCTTACCCCTTCGCGTCAGTGGCCTCCAGCCTGGCGGCTGCGGTACAGGATCACTTGGCAGATCAGGGTATCAGCAGTCATTTGAAATTGACGCTGCAGGTGCCGCGCATGCGTACGCGGCCTGGTATGGCGGCTCTACAAGGTGTTAAAAATATAGTCGCTGTTGCTTCCGGCAAGGGCGGCGTTGGTAAATCAACAACCGCTATCAACCTGGCGCATGCACTGGCCGCTGAGGGAGCCCGTGTAGGCATCCTGGATGCTGATATTTACGGGCCTAGCTTACCTACTCTGATGGGTATAGCGGCAGGTACGCGTCCTGATGTGGTCGATGAAAAGCATTTCAAACCCATACACTGTCATGGCCTGGATGTGATGTCGATGGGGTTTCTGGTCACAGAACAAACCCCGGTGGTTTGGCGTGGGCCTATGGCAACCGGAGCCTTGATGCAAATGCTGACACAGACCCTGTGGTCTGATCTGGACTACCTGGTGGTCGATATGCCACCGGGAACTGGCGATATTGCGCTGACTCTGGCGCAAAAAGTGCCTGTCACGGCAGCCTTGATAGTCACAACTCCGCAGGATCTGGCTTTGATAGACGCGATTAAGGCTGTGGAGATGTTTCGTAAAGTTGAGATCCCGGTTTTGGGGGTGATCGAAAATATGTCTACCCATGTCTGTAGTCACTGTGGGCATGAAGAGGCCATTTTTGGTCATGGAGCGGGTGAACGCCTGGCGTCTGACTATGCGGTGGAATTACTGGCATCGTTACCCCTGGATGGACGTATTCGCTTAGCTGCTGATCGCGGTCAAGGCTGGCTTGAGGATGCTCACATGCTCGACTGGTCAGAACGCTATCGGGTATTGGCACGCAAAGTGGGTGTGGCTCTGGCGCGTGGTGTATCCTTGCCCGATAATCGTATTCCCACGCTGGTAATGAATTAGATTCCTGATTGAGGTTGTTGTATGAGTATTAAGTCGGATGCATGGATACGGAAAATGGCCACCGAAGAGGGCATGATCAGCCCCTTTGAGGGGGCTCAGGTGCGCATGGTGAATGGTCAGAAGGTTATCTCCTACGGTGTTTCAAGCTACGGCTATGACGTGCGCTGTTCAAGAGAGTTCAAGGTATTTACCAATGTCTATTCGGCCACGGTTGATCCCAAGGCTTTTGATGATAAAAGTTTTGTAGATATAGAATCGGATGTTTGCATTATTCCCCCTAATTCATTTGCGCTGGCCAGAACCGTTGAGTACTTCAAGATCCCTCGTTCGGTGCTTACGATTTGTCTGGGAAAATCCACGTATGCGCGTTGTGGCATTATCGTCAATGTCACGCCCCTGGAACCGGAATGGGAAGGGCACGTCACCCTGGAGTTTTCCAATACCACGAATCTGCCGGCCAAGATTTATGCCCATGAAGGGGTGGCGCAGATGTTGTTTTTTGAGTCGGATGAAATCTGCGAAACTTCTTACCGTGACCGTGGTGGCAAATACATGGGGCAACTGGGTGTAACCCTACCAAAGGCCTGATTCCGGGGCTGAGTGTGCTGGCAGGTCAGTCCCCTCCCATCAATGCAAAGGTGATGGGGTGGGGGTGTTTGAGGCGCCTTGAGTGTTGTTGAGGGCTTCATAATGAGTGATGCGCAACAGGAAGATCGTGCCATGTTCAATCTGTTCTACTTGAACAGGTAAGAAGCCTAAGCTAGGGGCGACCCAGAATGTCGTGGACCGGGCCGAGCTAGGATCGTGAGGGCGTTCAACTTTTAAGGTATTCATCTTGCCCAAAGCGGTATCCAAAGTCTCATTGCCGGAGATGATATAGCGGTAGGGTTTAATGCCATCAGCATCCGCGAGTGGATAGCTCAGATCAGGATTGGATTTCTGCAGATCAAGACGCATCTGTACTTCCAGGCTAAGTTTATCCAGCGTCCCTGGTAGCAGCGGGAAACTTTGTTGACCATCGCGCTCAGTTTGGGTTTGCAGGAGGTTCTGCTTCCAGAGAAAAACCAGATCAGTCTGGCGATGACTGAACAGCAGCTGGCGTTGCAGATGATAGCTGTCGGCCACAAGGCGACCCTGATCATTGACTGAAAACTCACTCACCTCATGAGCATGGGCTATCATGCCGGCGTCGGCATCGGTTTCAAAACGGTACTCTCCCTTACCGAGGGCGTGCAGTTGTCGGTAGGCTTTCCCCATCACTTGGCCGCTAATACTTAAGGTGTAATCAGCCCGGTAGGGTTGCAGGGATGTGTTATCCAGGGCATAGGCGCTCAACCAGCAACAGCATGCCATCAGCATCAGCCCGGTAATAAAGGATTTTGCCATCGCGGGCCTCCTGAAGGCGCAATTGACCGGTGGCCAGTTGCTGAAGTACGGCGGGATAGAGTTGATGTTCAAGTTGATGAACACGATCAGCCAGTGAATGGGCGTCATCATCCGTATGGATCGTGAGGATGGCCTGAGCTAAAACGGCGCCTCCATCCAGTTCCTCATCGACGACATGTACACTGCAGCCATGTTCCCTGTCACCATCGGCCAAGGCACGCTCATGGGTGTGCAGCCCTTTATGACGAGGTAGCAGGGAAGGGTGGATATTGAGCATGCGGTGGTGAAAATGCTGGACCAAACCGGGGCTCAAAATGCGCATAAAGCCGGCCAGTACGACAAGATCAGGTTCTGCCTGGTCGATTAGTGCTTGAAGCGCTTCATCGTAACGCTGACGATCGGTGTAAAGGCGGTGATCCAGCGTTGCCAGAGGTAAGCCAGCCGCTGCGGCTCGCGCCAATCCCCGGGCTTCAGGGCGGTTACTGAGGACCAGCACGATGCGAGCATCCAGTTGACCTGCCTGAATGCTGTTGATGAGGGCTTGAAGGTTAGAGCCTTCGCCAGAAATCAAGACAGCGAGTTTAAGCATCAGCGCATAACCACATGGGCTTCTGAGGCTGTGCTGGCTTCAACCTGTCCCAGCTTCCAGGCCGTTTCGCCCTGTGAATTTAAGTAGGCTATCGTGGCGGCACTGGACTTGGCAGGAACTATGAGGACCATGCCTACGCCGCAGTTGAAGGTGCGATACATCTCATCTCTGGCGACGCGCCCCTGGGATTGAAGCCATTGAAATATAGGTGGCCATGACCAACTGCTCTCATCGATGACTGCACAGGTACCTGTGGGCATCACTCTGGGCAGGTTGCCGGGTAAGCCTCCACCTGTGATATGTGCCATGCCATGTACCGGCTGGGATTTCAATAATCCCAGTAGGGAACGGACGTAGATACGCGTCGGCTGCATCAACACATCGCCCAGGGTGCTATGTTCAAAGGACTGGTCAGGGGCAATACCGCTGACTTCCAGGATTTTGCGTACCAGAGAGTAGCCGTTAGAGTGCACGCCGCTGGAGGCAAGTCCAATAAGATGGTCGCCCACGCTAACTTTCTTACCGTCGATGAGTTGATCTTCTTCCACCACGCCGACACAAAAGCCTGCGAGATCATAGTCATCACCTTCATACATGCCTGGCATTTCAGCTGTTTCACCGCCCACCAAGGCACATCCTGCGAGTTCACAGCCTTGACCTATGCCGGTAATGACACGAGCCGCTGTATCTACATCGAGATGACCGGTCGCATAGTAGTCAAGAAAAAATAGCGGTTCGGCGCCACATACCAGTAAGTCATTGACGCACATAGCCACCAGATCAATGCCCAGGTTGTCGTGCTTTTGCAGTTGCATCGCCAGTCGCAACTTGGTCCCCACACCGTCAGTACCTGAAACAAGGATAGGAGAACGGTAGCCTGAAGGAATGCGGCATAGGGCACCAAATCCTCCCAAGCCTCCCATCACTTCTCGTCGATGAGTTCGACGGGCTACCTCCTTAATGCGATCAACGAGGGCATCGCCCGCTTCAATATCAACGCCGGCATCCCGGTAGCTTAAGGGAGATTGATCAGAGGCCATGTCAGATCCTGTGGATTCAAAAGTTAGATTTTAACAGTCTGCGGCGTGCTTGCGATAAAAAAAATGGTATAGCTATGATAGATTGCCTTGTTGGGGACAATTCGCTACTTTAGTCGCCAACTATTCAGGTGATTTTTTATGTTTTTTCGCAAAATCCTGTTGATCGGCTGCTTGCTGGTAGGGGCCATGGCGTCACGAGCACAGGCGGATGACCGTTTGATGTGGTGGGCCGAGGGCCAGCCAGGGTCTCAGCATGCTGCTTCGCTGGATGCTGGTCAGTTGCGCACATTATTGCAAGAAGTCCTGGTGCGTGTCACGGGAACGGCTGCCGTGCTGGCAACTCCAGAGGTGATATCCTTGTTGGCCGCCCCTGATAAGGTGGTCTCCAGCCATAGTATCATCGCCGCCCATCACGGTAGCCCGGCTCGGCTTGTGGTGGAGTTTTCATCCGAGCAGTTGACACCTTTATTGGAAAAAGCAGGTTTTCCGGTGTGGTCTGATCGACCACGTTTATTGGTATTGTGGGTACAGGGAACACAGTTACAAGCTATGCCGACCACTCTGTCTTCGGAATTTATGGCAGAAGCTCATCAGCGCGGGCTATTGCTGGCCAAGCCCGCCCAGGATGATCCGGGGGCAATGTTGATGCCTGCAGGTTCTAATCCCTTTGCAGCGCCAGCACAGCTCTGGCTAGGTTTGGCGGTAAAATCAGGTGTTGCAGGCGTTTTATTGGTCACGATGGCGACACCAGGCAATCGCTCGCAAGTGGACTGGAGGGTGATCACGGATCATCAGGACCGACAATTTAGTGTGCAAGTGGATGATGTTTTAAGTTTTTGGCCTTTCCTGGCTGATCAAGTCAGTGAAGTGCTGGTAGGCAAGCATCATTGGCCCGCTGCACAAGGCGCTGCGATGCAATTTGATATTAGTGACGTGCATAGCGAGGCTGATTTTGCTGGGTTGATGGTCAGTCTGCGACGGCAAGGCATGACTGACCTTAAAGTTCGCCGTATACAGGGGGATCATGTTGAAGTTTTAGGATTGCCAGGTGCAGCCGGTGTTCCAATCACCGAGGGTCACTTGCTGTTGCAGGATTGGAGTGGGTTTGAGATTCCCAAGCGTTGGAAGGATGCCTTGCTGTCAGGATGTCCTTGGCGTGCTTATCGCTGGCAGTCAGGTCCGGTGGCTCTGTGAGTTTGTTACGCAGGCAAATCCCAAATGCTTTAAGTCTCTTAAGGCTGGTGTTGACGCCTTGGCTATGGCTATTAATTATGCATCAGCAATTCAAAGAGGCCATGGGGCTGATGTTGCTAGCCTTGATCAGCGATGGCCTCGATGGCTATTTAGCTCGCCGCTGGCATGTGGAATCTGTGCAGGGCGCATGGCTGGATGCTCTGGCTGATAAGTTGATGCTCTGGAGTTTGCTTATTTTGTTGAGTGTCCGGCAATTCATACCGTGGTGGTATTCGGGCGTGCTATTAGGTCGTGACGGAATGTTAATTATGGCAGGTTGGTCTAGCCGATGGTTTTGCGGGCGACGACTGCCTATGCGGCCTAATAGGGTGGGAAAAACAGCCATTGCTGCGCAAATGCTGTCGGTGTTGCTGGTGTTAGGCTGCGTTGCGGAGGGGCAAACGCTCTCGCCGTCATTATCAGGTCTCATGGTGTTAGTGGTTGTCCTGAGTTTGGCGAGCTTGTTATCTTATGGGCTGAGCTGGTTACGTGTCCTGAAAGGGGTTGAGCCTTGGTAACGCAGATGATCATGCGTATGCCTTTGCCCCTGGAGCCCGATCTTGAGGGTATGGTCGGTGAACAGCAGCGCACAAATTTGCTGCCGGCCTTGCGTTTATGGTTGTCTGGTGACGGACCTGAAGTGATTTATGTCTATGGTGAACCTGGTTGCGGTCGTACCTACATGATGATGGCTTGTCAGCGTTGGCTGGAAGAGCATGGACATGGCCACGACATGTTTTATGTGTCGTTACAGGAGGAAGGGCTGGAGGTAAGCGTACTCGACGGGTTGGAACGCTACCAATGGCTTTTTATGGATCATGTGGAAACTGTGCAGGGGCAGGTGAAGTGGGAAACTGCCCTGTTTGAACTGTGTAATCGTCATCAAGGGCATAACTTACTGATAGCTGGGCGTGTTTTGCCAGGTCAGGCCTGTATTATCCCTGATCTGGCCTCACGCTGGATGGGAGGGCTGGTTTATGCCATGGGGGGGTGGAACGATGATGAATTGGGAGAGTTTCTTGCACAGGCAGCGGCGCAACGAGGTCTACGATTAAGTACGGAGCAACGAACTTATATTTTGCAACGGGGTTCTAGAAGTCCAGGTGGTCTCTTGAGGTTTTTAGACCAGTTGGATCATTATACCTTGCAAGAAAAGCGACCTGTTACCTTGCCAGTATTGCGAGCACTGCTGGATCGCTGAAGGGCTTTTTGCGGAGTAACTGCATACAAAATGCAACACTATTGGCCGGTTTTATCAGCGACAATAAGGACGACGTGACACTTAAGTCATGGATAATAATTACACAGTTAAAGGATACGCCTGAGGAGATAGACGGCATGGCGCGGCCTAGGGAAAGATTTTTGGCCTTTGCAGGGGGCTTATTGGGTCTCATGGCATCGTTGAGTTCATGGGCCAATACAGTAACCGTGGGAACTCAATGTACCTTAGATAATGCTTTGGCTTATCTGCAAGGGGCATCCAGTAATACAGGGAATTGTGCTTCGTCATCGACAACGTCTTCGGGTAATACCATTACCCTGCCGGCAGGTCAGTATCAATTGCCGCATACCGAGACCATTACGTCGGGTTTGACAATTACTGGTGCGGGTCAGCTGTCGAATACAGATACCACGAATGGGGCGAAGGTGGGGGATCTGGGGACAACCGAGACGCGTATTTTAGCGCCTGCAGGGCAACGCGCCTTCGTCATTTTACCGAGTTCAACGGTGACGATATCGGGTGTGGCTTCCACGTCGACCAATCAGGTAACCTTATCGCAATTGTCTATTGTAGGAGGCACAGCCGCCGATGATTGTACGACGGCCCTCGGTCTGACCACGTCACAGAGCGGCTTGATGAATGGTGGCGCCATCTGTTCAGGGGCTGATTTATCATTGACCAACGTGGAACTGCGCGGTGCTCAGGCGGCCAATCTGGGCGGGTCGGTATTTGTCGCTTCCGGAGGAGCCCTCACGCTCTCGGGGGCAAGCTTCATGGGAAATTCGGTGACTAATTCATTGGGTAATGGTGCTGCTATTTTTGTCGATCGAGGGTTCCTGTCTGTCTCATCGGCTAGTTTGTTTGACCAGTGCGACACGACTGCCGCTGCACCAGCCACGGCGCCTGCGGCCTGTCCAGGTGGAATCAACGTCTTTACGGTGGTGGTACTAGGCTTGCCTGCATCCCTGATGACGAATCAACAAACATGGTCCGATCTTACGATCAGCACCAATAAAACATCAGCCATTTACGACGAGGCCAGATTGTCGATCAACAACAGTGTGATCGTTAATAATTTGTCAGGTATAACGTTGCCGATCAGCTCTGCCTACAATTCAACCACGATGGGCGTATTGTTTTCTCTGGCCAACAGTGTCCTGGCAGGTAATAACAATCTTGATTGCATCGACTTTGCCGCTCCCGGGATGATACAGCCGCCAGTAGCCAATTTATTTACCCTTCAAGGCGGGTGCCCTGTGGTAGGTGCGACCGGTAACCCCCTGCCGGGCGGAACAGCGTTGATTGGTTTCCAGACCATGGATTCATTCTATAACGTATTTATTGATCCCACCCAACCGGTTCAAACGCTGATCGCCCCAGCCAATTTTACACCTGTAGACAATGGCATTCTTGCCCCGCTGGGTAACTATGGCGGCAGCCTGTGGACGCACAAATCCAGATTTC
>JAJZHP010000154.1 GCA_021804355.1 Pseudomonadota bacterium
CCAGCCCCCGGCTACCGCCATCAAAGTTGACGTTCAACACCACGACAGCCGTCATGATCCCCACAATCAGTACCACCATCAGGACTTCAAGCAGGGTAAACCCTCTATTCTGCATGGATGTCCGCGTTATCCCCGTCCCCTCCTTCCTGACCATCCGCCCCCAGTGAGTAGACATCATAAGCCTTGCCATTGGGCCCAGGGCTGACGTACTGAAAATCATTACCCCACGAGTCCTTGGGCATAGCCTTGAGGTAACCACCACTGGTCCAGTTGGTTGCCGTGGCCGGTTTGGTGACCAGTGCCTGCAATCCCTCCTGGGTCGTTGGGTAGCGATGATTATCCAGCTTGAACATTTCCAAAGCGCTGGAAATCGAGTGCAAGCTGTCTTTCGTGGCCTCCACACGAGCTTTTTCATCCTTACCTATGACATTGGGAACGATAATCGCTGCCAAAATCCCCAAAATCACCACCACCACCATCACTTCAATCAAGGTAAAGCCCTTATCCTTACGCAAAGTCATTCTCCTTTATCAATGCACCAAATTATTCATGCTAACGATAGGTAGCATGATAGCCAGAACAATAATGAGTACAACACCAGCCATCATTAAAAGCATCAGAGGTTCAAACAAACCTACCAGGGTCGTGATCAAACTTGCCAACTCACGCTCTTGCATGGTTGCAGCCCGGGTTAGCATATTCTCCAACTCTCCTGATTGCTCACCACTGGAAATCATCTGTATCATCATGGGAGGAAATTGCTGACTCTGTTCCAGAGCCCGGGCCAAACTCCCCCCCTCCGTGACCGAAATAGCCGCTGATCGCACGGCTTGTTTCAGACAAAGATTATTCATGACCTCCACACAAATACGTAACCCCTCCACCAAAGGCACACCACTGCGACTTAAAATACTCAAGGTAGCAGCAAGGCGAGCGGTATTGGCATCGCGGATCAAACCGCCTATCAGGGGCAACCGTAACAACCAGGTATGGTAACGAAAACGGAATGCCGGATTTTGCAGGGCGCGTTGAAAAGCATAGGCCCCCCCTGCCACCGCAAGCACCATCAACCACAGCCAGTGCTTAAACAAGTCACTTGTCGCTATCAAGCCTCGCGTCAACAGTGGCAATTGTTGATGGGAGTTATCAAATACCCGCACGATGTCAGGAACCACCCACGTCAACAAGGCGGTAATAATTAATACCGACATGGTGGTCAAAAGTGCCGGATAAATCAACGCATGTTGTATTTTCTTTCGCGTTTCAAAACGGCTTTCCGTGTAATCAGCCAGCTGTTCCAGCACCAGATCCAGATGCCCTGACTTTTCTCCAGCTTCCACCGTTGCGCGATACAGGTCGGGAAAAGTCCGGGGAAATTCGCCCAGGCTTTGTGCCAGCGTGTACCCCTCGAGAACACGGGCGCGAACGGCCGTTAATACACTTTGTACTTGGGGCTTAACCGACTGTTTGGCCAAAGCACGCAAGGCTTCTTCCAAGGGTATGGATGCCTGCACCAGGGTCGCCAGTTGCCGTGTCAACAGAGCCAGGTCCCAAGCCCCTATACGTTGTTTCAGCCAGGACAACGAAGCTTCTTGGCGTTGTTGCGCCGCCGCCTGATGGATTTCAACCGGAACCCAGCCCCTTTCTCTGAGCTGTTGACGCAGAACACGGACACTATCGGCCTCTTCCACGCCACGCACCCGCTTACCCCGGGCATCAATACAGACATAATCAAATGCAGGCATGATCAGCCTTCTTGGGTAATACGCAAGACTTCCTCCAGCGAGGTCTCGCCAGATAGTACCTTACGAAAGCCATCTTCACGTATGCCCGGACCTAAGCGCCTAGCCTCGATCTCAATGTCATGTTCTGATTGACTGGCATGCACCATATTTCTTAACGTATCATCAAATTCAATAATCTCGTAAATACCTGTTCGTCCACGGTATCCTGTCTGATTGCATGCACTGCAACCTACCGGTTGAAATAAGGTGGGCTCAGGCCCCTGGCAAGCCATCATGGCCACCTCAGCCGCTGTGGCTACATGCGCAGACTTACACGACGGACAAAGTGTTCTCACCAAACGCTGAGCCACGACACCGATGAGGGAGGATGCCAGCAGAAAGGGCTCAATGCCCATATCATGCAAACGTGTCACGGCACCTACAGCTGAATTGGTATGCAGCGTCGACAACACCAGATGCCCTGTCAGAGAGGCCTGAATGGCAATTTCTGCTGTCTCCAGGTCACGAATTTCACCCACCATCACCACATCGGGATCCTGACGTAAGATGGCACGCAAACCTCGGGCAAAGGTCATATCAACCTTGTTGTTAACCTGAGTCTGCCCGACACCATCAAGCTGATATTCAATGGGATCCTCTACGGTCAGCAAATTCCTGCTTTTGTCATTCAGCTCGGCCAGAGCAGCATACAAGGTTGTGGTTTTTCCTGAACCGGTGGGGCCCGTAACCAGAATAATACCGTGCGGTTTAAATACCAGACCTCGCAAACGTTGATAATCCTCAGTGTGCATGCCCAGGTGCCCCAGATTGAGGCGACCCGCCTGCTTGTCCAGAAGTCTCAGCACCACACGCTCGCCCACACTGGAAGGCATAGTAGAAACACGTACATCCACTTCTCGACCTGCCACACGCAAGGAAATGCGACCATCTTGCGGCACACGCTTTTCAGCAATATCCAGTCGAGCCATCACCTTGATACGCGATACCAGCAAAGGCGCAAGCTCACGGCGCGGCTGTACGACTTCCCTTAATACCCCATCAACACGCAAACGCACACTTAATCGTTTTTCATAAGTCTCAATATGAATATCGGACGCATTTTCACGCACCGCCTCGGTCAACAACGCATTGATCAGACGAATGATGGGCGCATCATCTTCCTGATCCATGAGGTCTTCAGTTTCTGGAACCATGGCCGCCAAACTGGCCAGATCAATCTCATCACCGATACCTTCAGCAATCGCCTGAGATTCATTGTTATCATTTTGATAAACTTCATTGACCCGGGCAGAGAAGGTTTGAGGATCAACCTCGCGCAAGGTCAAAGGCCGCCCCAAAGTTCGACGCAGTTCCTGAAAAACAGGCCACTTCAGTCCAGGCAAATGCAGCACTTCGATAGCCTCGTGACTCACCTTCCCCACCACAACACCTTGGCGCTTGGCATAAGAATATCCAAAACGTAGAGCGCTTCTGTCTTGTACGCTATCCACAGTGAGCTGCAACTCCTAAAAAACATGCTGTCGAGTGTACTGTCTTGTATAGCATCTGCCTAGACAAGGATCGTATCCATGGGGATGAGTCGTCATGAGGCAGATACCTACCGTATACTGGTTGGCTTGATGACTATGTGAGACAACCCCTATGCAAACCTGGTGGGGTCGGCAGCACTGGGACCTAGGCGCCACGTTGGGCTGGCAACTAGCCGATCTGCAATTAGCCATGACCCGGCTAGAACAAGAATGGCAGATTCGCATACAGCGACCCTTGCATATTTCTGAAGATCGCAACGACTGGCAGATCCTGAACCCTACGGTGGCGCAACAGTTGGATGCTGGAGAACTTCGTCGCCACGTCGGAGCGACCACCCAGGAGTCTATGCAGTTACTCCCCACCCTTGCTGACCGCCCCGTCGTCGTCCGACCAGCGCATCAGATTTTCATTGCGCCACAGGTCAGTGTAACGATTTACATCAGTACTCCCGTCTGGCTACTCTTCTGCTCAGACGATGCCCATGCCCCTTTGATCGATTTGCCAGTGACGCGCCCCACTGACAGTTGGTTTGGGCCCAATACCCGCCAGGGCGAGTTATGTTACGCCACACGTGTTGTCGGCCGCCTGCATTTGCAAGAGCTGTCACAACACCCGTTCCGCGCCGTTACCCCAGTCCGTATCTACAACGGTGGTTCTCAGGCCTTCCCCCTGCAAAGACTGGCCGTGCCTGTACAATTTCTACCCTTATATGTCTCGGAAGCCTCTCGCCTATGGACACCCACGCTTAATGTCTACTGCGATGCAGGCACCCAACAGGCTGAAATTCGTATGGCCAATCGTGTCGATAATGCCGCCGGGCCTACCACCTTGCTGGCTCCGCCTCGCACTCCTCTCGGCACTGGCAACTTGGTACGGGCTCTGGATATGCTATTTTCTAATCGTGGCAACGGCGTTTAATTTTTCTATCTGATCTAGGAGTTTTTAGGGATGATTTTGAGCCACCTTGCCCTGAATGAGCGACTTTGGGAAATAGCACGAGCTGCCTTATTGCTGGCCATGGGATGGCTGGCCGCTCGTTCCATCGCAACGGCTTTTCTCAGACTATTTGCTCGCCGACTCAGCGCTCAT
>JAJZHP010000155.1 GCA_021804355.1 Pseudomonadota bacterium
TGCTCAGGTACGACCCGCATTGCCCGCGTGACTTGTTGGGTGATACCGGACGCATCCGTCAGATTGCTCTCAACTATCTCAGTAATGCGGTCAAATTTACTGAGCATGGTCATGTCCTCATAGATGTTAGTGCGTTGCATATAAGTCCTGCGAAAGTCAGGTTGCGACTTAGTGTCACGGATACAGGTATCGGCATTTCTCCTGACAAATCTACGGCCCTATTTCAGCGCTTCAGCCAAGCCGATGCCTCAACATCCCGACGCTTTGGTGGTACAGGGCTGGGCTTAGCTATCTGCAAGGCATTAACCGAAATGATGGGGGGTCAGGTCGGTGTTAACAGTGAATTTGGCCAGGGATCTACGTTCTGGGCTGAGTTAGAGTTGGCTCGACAACCAGGTACCCCAGATATGCTGGTACGTGATCTGGTTGATATGCGCCTACTGATCGTCGACAGCAGTGCCTTGCAACGCAAAATCATCGCTGAAGCGCTCGCTATTCGGGGAGGCCTGATTCAGGAAGCGCCCGATGCACGTAAAGCATTAAGTATGCTTAATGCTGCCCGTCAACGTGGTATACCCTTTCAATGCGCACTGATCGACTACGCGCTACCTGACATCAATGGCCTGACCCTGGGACGCTTTATCCGCTCAGATCGTGGCCTGCAAACAACCTCTGTCCTGCTTATGACACCACCCAATCAACGTGCAGATCAGGGACGCCTGCGTGAAGCGGGTTTTGATGCTGTTTTCAGTAAACCTTTACGTATGGATTACCTGTTACAAGCTCTGCAGAGAATTCTGACACCCATCCATGAACCTTCTGCTTCTCAGCCGGCTCAGCTTCAGGTTCGCCGCCGACCGTTGGTGGGTCAAGGGCGACGCGCTCTGCTTGCCGAGGACAACCCCGTCAATCAGAAAGTGGCTACCAAAATGCTGGAGAAATTCGGCATGACCGTCGATGTTGCTCGCAACGGTCTTGATGCTGTCAAACTCTACCTGCAAATGAGATATGACATCATATTTATGGATTGTCAGATGCCCGATATGGATGGGTTTGCCACAACCCGTGAGATCAGACGCTTGCAGCAATTAGCCCCAAGTGCCCGAGCCGTTCCCATCGTTGCCTTGACTGCCAACATCCAAGAAGGTGAACGTGAGCGTTGTCTGGCTTGCGGCATGAATGATTTTTTAGGCAAACCCCTAAAACTTCAGGATCTTAGCGATGTTATTCAGCGCAACCTTGGCCAGGACACACCCAGTTTACCCATTGAAAGTCATACTTAAGAGGTGCTACTCTCGGATGGGTCGTCATATGTGGGAGCAGCCTATGAAAGGGATAATTTATAGCTTGATGTTGCTGCTACTGGCCCCAGCGAGTGTGGCTGATCCCCAGAATGGATTTTCCTTCGCTATAGGTGCGGCCTACCACGATGCACGTGTGTCTATCAATGATGTCCCCATGGAACATTATCAAGCCTCTGGCCTAGGCATAGACGGTGATGCGCAGTTTGTAGTGAATGAACATTGGTCAGTTAACCCCTTTCTGCAAGCTGCTGCTGAATATGCAACCGGTGACTTGCGCACTCATCTCTTTAACTCTCAGGGGGGGCTGGAGATTAGACATTGGTGGGGTAATGTCTATGTCTCTCCCATGCTCGATTTTGGCGCCGAGCAACTTTATAAAGGCGCAACGATCACTAGAGCCAGTTTTGGCCCAGGTGTTGGCTTGGCTACAGGCTGGGAAAGCCCTCAGGGCTGGCTGATCAGGTTACAGGCCGATGCACCAGAAAGTCTGTATTTCAGTGCCAACCAGCGAAGGGCGGGAGCCTGGTTGCTGTTCGGCTACCGCTGGCGCTAAGGAGATAGTCATGCGCATATTTTTGCTGGCGAGTTGCTGCAGTATTGCACTGAGTTGCCCCAGTCTTATGGCTGATGAGCCTGGCCAAAATTTACCTCCTGCAACCACCTTAGATCATATTGTCAAGGTAACAGATCAGTATCTGCAGGACCGGCAGATTTCTCTTGGCTTAGGTATGCAGCAGGGTACCTTGACCTTATCTCGACCTGGTGATCGTGCACAGCTGACAGATAATGGTTCTCTATCCCTCTTGATCAATGCCAACACCGCAGGTCACCTGCTTGCGGACTGGCCCCTGCAAGCCGGAGGATCGGTTGCCCTGAGCGGCGACCTGACAGCAACGGCTAATATCCTGGGGGTAAATAAGCAGCTCCTCAACAGTGCGGATGTCGGCACAGACATTGGCACCCACGTTAACGGCGGCTTTATTGCTGTAGCACCACGTCTTAACCTCAGCATGGGACCGCTATATGCTGATAGTGCCATTTATTGGCGATATAGCTTTGCGGCTGGTCTGGCATTACTCCATTACAATGGCAGTGCTGATTTTATGGGTAGCTCAGCCACCGGCCTGCACTCGGTCAGCACAGGCGCGGCCATACCTGCTGAGTATCTTGAAAATAAATGGGTGCTGTCCCTGCACCGATGGGACATCATTTTTAATACGCAGTACTTACTCTCCAGGCATCAGGGGTACCAGGTTTCTTATGAGGTATTTGGCTTAGGTTTAGCCTATGCCTTGCCGTTCTGAGTCAAACTGGTAGACTGCAGGGCCTGGTTGCTTTGGCATAACTATGAACTATCGTCACGCTTTTCATGCCGGCAGCTTTGCTGATGTGCATAAACATGCCCTATTGATAGGGCTGTTGCGCTTATTACAGAAAAAAGAAACCCCCTTATGCTATTTCGATACCCATGCCGGCCAGGGTTTTTATGATTTATCGCGCTCACCTGCGCAGCGTACCCTGGAGTTTCGTAGTGGCATTGGCCCCTTGATGAAAGCAGCTCGCGTCAACCACCCCTGGCTGGAAGACCTACTGCAGGCTGTACGTGACTTGCGCAAGGCTCAAGGTAATGTTGAGCTCTATCCAGGCTCTCCCGCCCTGGCTTATGCACTACAGCGTCCTCAAGATCGTAGCGTCTTGATGGAACTGCACCCCGAGGATGTTGCGACCTTGAAGACCTGGGCGCATCGTCGTGCGCATGTCGAAGTTCATTGGCGCGATGCCTATGAAGGTATCCCCGCCTTGGTTCCTCCACGGGAACATCGTGGGCTGGTACTGATAGATCCTCCCTATGAAGAAGAACGTGACGATTGGAAGTCCCTGCAGTCATTACTGCAGGCTGTCATACGCCGCTGGCCTATCGGTGTTTTTGCGCTTTGGTATCCCATCAAGCAGCAATCACAAGTTGATCGCTTTATTAAAACCATACTGCAACGCGGCATGCCTGGATTTGTAACCTGTGAGCTTTCAATACAGCCTACGGATACACCGCTCGGGCTCAATGGTAGCGGCATGATGGTGTTCAACCCACCCTGGACCTTTGCGGATGAGGCAGCACGGTGCCAGCAGGAACTTTGGTCGCGCCTCTCTCCCGATGGCCGAGGCCGGCACCAAGTCCGACATTGGCAGCCATCAAACCCTGATTAATAGTCATGAAAACAATGCTTGGCATCCCGGGGACATGCCCCATATGACAATATCCGAATGCAAGTCACAGGGATGTCATGGCTTGCTCAGTCTCCCGATCGGGAAATAGTATAAGTCACCGTTCAGCATGTCATTTTAGCTCTGCCAGATGCGGGTACATCACCTCTATATCCGTTCTAGACGCTCTAGCAGCAATACACGTTCGCGCTCATTGCCAGTCCAGAGTATAGCCTGACGCAAGGCTTCACGCGCTTCCTCAAGACGACCCAGACGCTGGAGCAGGTCAGCTCGAGCGCTGGCCCACCTGCCTCATCAGCAAGCAATACGTCGAGCGGGTCGGGGGCTAGGTTGGCTGCGCATACATCGCTGGCACCTCCCGGCACCAGCTGTTTCTGCGCTACCAATTTTTTATGACGTATTTGATAAAGCTGGCGATGCATTGCCGTGGTCATCAGCCAGGCACCAGGGCGTTCAGGCCAGCCCTTGGTTGGCCAATGCTGCATGGCGGCTACCAGCTCGTCCTGTACGCAGTCTTCCGCCAACCCAAGATCAGCGCACGTAACAGAGCCCCCATAAGGCGTCTGACTTCAAGGCGCCAGACGGCCTCGATAGTAGGTATCATCCGCCCTGCTTGAGGGAGGCCAGTTGTTCCCGGATGATGCGCTCGGCTTCCTCTGGTGGCAGATCGATACCCCCCATAAGTGGACGTATGTGGTGGTCAAGTAATTTCGGACACTCCGATAGGTTGTTTTGTGGTTTTCATGGCTTCATAGACTGTTGGTGGCATATATCCCAAGGTTGAATGCATTCGCTTCGTGTTGTAGAACGCCACGATAT
>JAJZHP010000055.1 GCA_021804355.1 Pseudomonadota bacterium
CTAGTCCACCCAGACCTATGATCGCCACCTGACTACCCTTGCCAACCTTCCAGTGACGTAGCGGCGACCAAGTTGTGATACCTGCACACAACAACGGGGCGGCACCCGCCAGATCCAAGCCCTCTGGAACTTTCAAGACAAACTTTTCCGACACAACAATTTTTTCGGAATAGCCCCCAAATGTCGGCATCCCATCATGTCGGTCGACATCGTTATAAGTCAGCGTATGATGCCCTTCGCAGTATTGTTCAAGCCCGTGTTGGCAGGGTTTACAGTGCTGGCATGAATCAACCATACAGCCCACCCCCACGTGATCACCCGGCTTGAACCGAGAGACTTGCGCTCCGACACTCAGCACGCGGCCAATAATTTCATGACCTGGCACCATCGGATATAAGCTGTTGCCCCAATCATTGCGAGCCTGATGTAAATCAGAGTGGCATACCCCGCAATACAGAATTTCAATCACCACATCATGAGCTCGTGGCTGGCGACGGGTAAATTCAAAGAGATTCAGGTCATCCGTCGCTGACTGCGTGGCATAACCGACTACGTTCATATTCATCATTTCACTCCTGTGTGTTAAAAACCAATCACTGATGACTACATCGTATTTTTTAGAGGAGAATGACGATAGCTCATTCCTGCATATTTCTTGCCTGATCCTCTGAAATTATCGACAATTAAACGATCACGGTGCAGCATGAAGCTATCGTCTGGCAGGAGATATCCGTGAGTACAGTCATTAGTTCCGCGACACTTCAATGCAATGACCTCGAAAGATCGCTTGCTGCGCTGGGGCAAAGCCTTGCCCGATTAACCGAACACGGCGAGTTGCAGGAAACCGCCATCCCCGGCTTATCGCTATTTCGCCGAAATGAGCCCTCGCCCATGGTAAGCAGCCTGTATGAACCCAGCCTTTGTATCATCGCGCAGGGCAGCAAACGCGTCCTGCTCGGCGAGGACATCTTTGTTTATGACAACCTCAATTACCTGATGACGTCCGTGAATCTACCTACTGTCGTTCAGATTGAGGAGGCCACTCCGGGCAAACCCTATTTGGGACTCAAGCTGAAGCTGAACTTGCGCGAAGTATCGCAACTGATGATGGATAGCCATTTGTCTCCTCCGCGCACACAGCCACCAGGACGCGGGATGGCGACCGGCAAAGTCACGTTGCCGCTGATCGCGGCGATACAGCGACTCATCGATTTATTGGCTGAACCCAGGGACATTCCGATATTGGCCCCGCTTATTCAGCGCGAGATCATTTACCGCTTGCTGGTGGGAGATCAAGGTGTGCGGCTACGCCAGATCGCTGCCATGGGCAGCCAGGGACACCAGATCGCCCGAGCGATAGACTGGCTCAAGGAAAACTTTGCCAGTCCGCTTCGTATCGACGAACTCGCGCGGCAGGTCAATATGAGCACCTCTACCTTGCACCACCATTTTCGTGCACTAACAGCGATGAGTCCTCTACAGTATCAGAAATGGCTACGCCTAAACGAGGCTCGCCGCTTAATGCTGACAGAAAACCAGGACGCCTCGGCCGCTGCCTTCCAGGTCGGCTACGAAAGCCCTTCTCAATTTACCCGCGAATATGGTCGCTTATTCGGGGCTTCGCCATTACGAGACATTCACCACTTGAGACAACTAGCCATGAACTGATACAGCTTGTTGGGCGCTTAATCCATAGCCGCTTCCGCCTCATCAGCACTGTCAGGCAAATGCTCTAGCTCCAGAGCTGCCTTGGCCAGCAAGTCTTCCGGCAGAGCTGCCTGAACAGAAACACCCAAACGCTCAAATTCCTTGGCTTGATTGATCAGATTGCCTTTTCCGGTAACGAGCTGGGCCATGGCCTTGCCATAAGACTCCTTGGCTTTTTCCAACTGATTGCCAACCATCTCCATACTGGCCAGAAAACTGAGCAATTTCTTATAGACCTTGCTGGCTCGATCAGCGAGTTCAGCGGTATGCACGTTCTGTTCTTCAAAGCGCCATAACTGACGCACGATATTCAGACTAGTCAGCAACGTCGTTGGAGTGGCCACCAGCACATTCTTTTCAATGGCATGTTGAAACAGGCCCTCATCGGCACGTAGTGCCTCTACAAACGCCGACTCGATAGGAATAAACATAAATACCATCTCAGGTGTATTCAAGCCTGGCAACTGAAAATAAGTTCGGTCTGCAAGTTCCTGGATGCGACTGGATACGGCGCTGACATGCTCCTGAAGGGCTTGCTGTCGCTGCAACTCATCTTCAGCATTGACATAGCGGGTGTAGGCATTGAGTGAGACTTTGGCATCAATCACCAAATGTTTGGACTGGGGCAGGTACACCACCACATCAGGACGTTTTCTGCCTTCCTCCGTGGTAAAACTAACTTCACGCTTATAGTCCTGGCCCTCACGCAAGCCTGATCGATCCAGCACATTGCCCAGTACCAGCTCCCCCCAGTTGCCTTGCTTCTTAGCCTGCCCTTTAAGCGCCACCGCCAAACCATGGGCTTCATCCGTCATTAGGCGATTCAAGTCCTTTAATTGCGCAAGTTCTGCCCGCAGAGTCGCTTGTTGTTCGGTGTCCTTGCCATGTATCTCCTCGACCTTGGCCTTAAATTCTGACAAACGTTCCTTCAAGGGATCAAGAATCTGTCCCAGATTGACCTGATTTTGTTCAGTAAATCTTTTTGATTTATCTTCCAGAATCTCATTGGCCAAATTTTTAAACTGCAAACTCAGTGATTCTTTGGCCTCTTGCAGCAAGGTCAGTTTTTCTTCCGCCTGACGACGCTCGCCCTCTAGCCGAGTACGCAATTCAGCCGCTTCATGTCCCAGCTGGCTAACCTGAGCCTCAGCACGCTCACGTCTGGCCAATTCATCACCGTGTTGAGCACGCAACTGCATCACCACATCACGTTCAGCCTTCAGTTCTGCCGTCAGTCTCCCCACCATTTCGCGCATTTTGGCTGAGTCGCTTCTGAGCTCAGTCATGGCCTGCCCGGCATCATGTAGCTGAGACTCCAGGGAAGGGATGCGGCTCGCCCGTTCCGAGAGCGTTGCCAACTCATCGCGAGCCAGGGACCAGGCCTGCTGCCCCTCATGAAGCTGCATTTGTAAATTTTGGTGGGTCTGACGCAGCGTAGCGAGTTCAGCCTCGCTAAAGCGCAAACGCTCCATCGCTTTGGCCATATCAAGGACCAGGGGAGCTTTGGCCTGTTCAAGGGCTACCTGCATTTTTCCACGCATCCAGAGCCCAAGGACCAACGCACCGCTCCCTCCCCCTACCAACAGCACAAGAATACTTAATCCCACACTCATACCAACACCCTCCATTGTCCTGCTTGAGCTCAAGACTGCAGACTAACAGAACACCTGCTGCATGCAACCTGAGCAGCCGCTCATCGTCAGGCAAATTGGCTGAAGAATACCCACGCCTCACGATATTTCTTGATAACATAGCCCCTCTGGATCAGCCTATTTCGAGCTTACTGTGATTTTGTTTCGTTTCGGTTGTCTGTTGATTATCTGGGGATTACTGAGCACATCAACCTATGCCATGGCTGATGAAACTGTCTCCTACACACGAGATGTTGAACCCATTTTTGCTCACAAATGCATCGCCTGTCATGCCTGCTATGATTCGCCCTGCCAACTTAATCTGAGCAGTTCGGACGGAGCGGTTCGCGGCGCCAGCAAAACACGCATCTATAATGATCCACGCACTCAACCCATGGCCCCTACACGCCTGTTTATCGATGCCGACACCCCTGAGAGCTGGAAAAAACTAGGATTTTACCCGGTGATACAGGGCACAAAAAATGAGCCTGCCCTCATGGCTAAAATGCTGGAACTAGGGCGTCAATCCCACCTGACCTCAAACAGCAAGCTTCCTGACTCTATCGTATTGGGCGTTGATCGCGCCAACACTTGCCCTTCGACCCCTGACGAATTTGATACCTACCAGCATGAACATCCCCAGGAAGGCATGCCCATGGGCGTCGCTGGCCTTACCGACCGGGAATACAACACGTTGCAGACGTGGCTGACACAAGGTGCTCCCGTCGATACTAAACCTCGCCAGGCCACGACAGCTGAGCTTCAGGCAATGAGAGCCTGGGAAGCCATGTTGAATCAACCTGACCAGCGCAGCCAACTGGTAGCACGTTGGCTTTATGAACACTGGTTCACGGCCCACCTGTACTTTTCTGATCTTCCCCATAGCCAGTTTTTTGAAATTGTGCGTTCCTATACCCCACCCAGACAACCCATTAATATTATAAATACCCCTCTGCCCAATCAGGCCCCTGAGGGTGCCTTTTATTACCGAATCCGACCTGTGCAAGGCATCCTGGTTTATAAAACGCATATTACGCTGGCTCTATCCAAGGCCCGCCTGCTGGCTACGCAAAAACTCTTTTTTGGTAGCCCGTGGCAAGTTCGCCGTTTGCCTGGGTATGATGAAGCAGCCCGCTCCAATCCCATGCAGACTTTTGCTGATATTCCTGCTCAGGCCCGTTATCAGTACATGCTTGATAACGCGGAGTACTTTGTTAAAACCTTTATACGCGGTCCGGTATGTCGTGGCCAACTAGCCACCGATGTCATTCGGGACAATTTCTGGACCTTTTTTCAGGACCCTCAACACGACCTTTATCTGACCGACGCAAAATTTCGAGCTCAGGCCACCCCTTTGCTAGGATTGCCCGGCCAGATGGATGGCATTCTTGATCTGCCCACACAATGGATCAAGTACCGCAAATTAAGAAACGCTTATGAAACCCTGCGACAAAAAACTTATGCCACTGACCAACCTCTTGGCGCAGGATTTAACGATATCTGGCAGGGTGACGGCTACAACAACAATGCTCTGCTCAGCATATTTCGTCATGGCAACAGCGCCTCAGTGCATCGCGGACTTATCGGTGCGGTTCCACAGACTCTGTGGCTGATGGATTTTCCTTTGCTTGAACAAACCTACTACGCCCTGGTTGCCAACTATAACGTCTTTGGTACAGCTTCCCACCAGGTACAGACCCGGCTTTATTTTGATCTTATTCGTTATGCCGCTGAGACTAACTTTCTGAGGTTGATGCCGCCCACTAACCGTCAATCCCTGCTCGATGACTGGTACCAGGACAGCGGTAAAATCAAGCTCTGGTTGGATTACGCCCCTCTGGACAGCCACAGTCCAGCGGCTGACCCCTATGCCAGTGCCGACCCCAAAGCTGAGTTTGCTACGCGTTTGCTAACGCGCTTGGCCGACATCAATGCCACCCCGGATCCTATCAACCGCTGTCAGCTTCGTGCCGGCTGCGCGCGCCCCCATGTGGCTGCTTTCAAAGCCCATGCTGATCAAGCCTTCAGTCGGATAGCCGCCTTAAGTACCACACAGCTACCTCTTATTCTAAATTTACCTGAAGCCACCTTGATCCGGATTTATACGACGGATGGTCAGCAGGAAGTTTATTCCATGCTACGCAACCGCGCGCACAGCAACGTAGCCTTTATGCTGGGGGAAGATCTGCGCTATGAGCCCGACAGGGATACCTTGACCATTTATCCGGGCATCTTGAGTGCTTATCCCAATTTCGCCTTCAATGTACCTGTACAGGAAACCGATCTCTTTGTGCATGCCTTACAAAAGGTACAAACACCTGCAGATTGGCAGCAGGTAGTGCAGGTTTGGGGGGTTAGGCGCACCAGCAGCCATTTTTGGGATGTATTCAATGATTTCACCCAGTATATGCTGGACCATACCCCTGTTCAGGCAGCTATCCTTGATATCAATCGCTATGAAAACTTTTAATTTTGCGGCTCGACCAACCCGGGCATGGAAACACGCTGATGCCGCGGCAAATCAACTTGGGCCTGCAAATGCTTCAGGCTACCTTCAGGCAATTCGGTAACCACCAGGTTAGCTGCCCAGTTGGGTACAACCCCACCGGGTAGTCCGAAGCCACGAAAAACCACCCGGACTTTGCCATGACCTAGGGGCGTGAAGGTCCAGTCCATATCCATTTCCGGCATGCGGACACAACCGACTTGCAACCCTGCACCGGCCATACGGCTCCGCCCTACCATATGTACAGCATGCGTACTCGCATCCTGACTCCAGCGTACATCCACAAAAGCATCGCGATCATGCAAGGGCCAGGGCACATGAATGACCAGATAGATCTCACTGTGCTGATCTTTATCAGGGCTTACCAGTGTTACTTTAGCCACATGAGGCATCCATTGCGGCACCCTCTCGGTATCTTGAATGGTCGCCATCAAAGATGCCAATGTAGCCTTGACGACCGTTTCTCCACGAAATTCTCGTACATTGGTACCCTGCATGGCGCGGGTATCAATCGTCAATCCAAGATCGGGTTGATCGACCACGCGCACCCAGGAGCCTTCGCTAGCGGGGCGCTCCTCCGCAACCGCGACATGCCAAAAGCCCATATACACCAAAACCGCCCAGCACACCCTATTTATCCATGCCCTGTACTTCATCGAAGCTCTCACTCAATCCAAGTAATACACAATACAATGTTTCATTAAATAATGGCAATATAATTTGCACCCAAACCCCTCAAGTTATTTAATTCGCTGCCGATAAAACATATGAGGGTTCATTCGAACAAAACTTGAATTATGAGGAGTACGTCATGTCATCCGCTATAAGCAGTTCGACCGCCATAAAACCCAGCTATTTACCCACCGCGACGTCAGCTACCGGAAAAACCAGCAGCAAGGGAAAGGACGGTGATGGTGATCATGGCCAGGAAGCTAAGGTAAGTGCTTCGCCCTTAGCCTCCAACAACACACCTTCCAGCAGTGGCACCTTGGGGTCGATTATCAACACTAAAGCCTGAGCTTTTGATTAGCCAGGTATAACTGTTAAAATGCTCCCCCTGGGGGTGGGGGTGCAGTTTAACTTCTTGGACCGGTTTACGTTGTTAACCCCAAGGGTTCACGTGTTGTTTCGGTAAGTGCGTCCTCGATTAATTTCTCGGCGATCATGCTATGCAGTCATAATTTTTGACTTACGCATAGGTTCTTTGGTCGTTGCTCCTTTTCGAGGGCGCCCCCAAGTTTGCCGTTTTCTTTGGCAACTGCGTTTTTTGCTGGCGTCGCAGCATGTCCTCCTTTAATGCCCATTTGCTGTGCCTTCCTGAGCACCGATAATCAGAAGCTATTGGACTCTGGCCTAGCGGGACACATCAAAGCTATGAAGGCAGGACGTTAACTTCGTACTCAGGACATATCCTTCACGTTGGCTGCGGGTGACTTCCGCACCAGGACCAGCGAACTTCATTAGGCTGTATCCCAATAATACAGCCCTTCAGACAGTTGTCGTTCCTTTGTGCGCATCACAGGCTAGCCACAGGTTCCTATAGCACCGCAGTTATCGCACTTTAAACATCCATCCACTTTACGCATAGCCAAGGCATGGCACTCAGGACAGGGTTTACCCCCGGTCATCGGCTTAGCCGCTTCCATCGCAGAGGCTGACAACGCTGCTGCCAGCAGAGCTTCATCTTCATGGCGACGCGCTAAACGCTCCGCCAAGGCTAGCACAGGGACCTGATTACCATCGGCATCAAGGAACCCGCGCTTACGCAACAGGCACTGCAAGGCATAGCCGATAGCTGCAACTTCAGAACTATGGTACATCGGCACCTGCGTTCCATCCTGCTTTTCATAAAAACCACAGCGCACCTGACCTTTGTCCCAAACCACCTCACGCATATCCTTGAGCGTATCCGGTATAGATCCTCCAGAACGCGCCACGCGCGACAGCAAACGCATATTGCTGGTAATCCATTGCTGGCCATCATCGCGTTGCCCGGCAGGCATAAAAAACTCAATGGGGCGTTCAATGGTCACCTTTTGATGATCAATCGAACCATCTACGCGCATAAAGTTGACGGTCAGGTAGACCGATTTACGACCTTCACCTGTGATGTATTCCACCTTGGAGGTAATGCCCTCCAGGTCACCGGCTGGACGGCCGTCGAACTGGGTACGCAAAGGGTTAACTTCCGCCACAGCCGTTGCTGAAGCTGTGCCCGGCTCAGGCCCTACGGATAACACTGCTCCCAAGACCGAATTCGGACGGTACGTTGCCAACCCTTTTAATCCGGCTCGCCAGGCCATGCGGTAGAGATCCTTAAAATCTTCGTAAGGATAATCTTCCGGCACATTGACGGTCTTGGAGATCGATGTATCGATATAGGGCTGAACGCTTTCCATCATCAACATATGGTCTTGCGCTGACATATTCAGCGCCGTAACAAAGTACTCGGGAAGGAGTTCGGCATCACCCTCTTTCAGCAATCCCAAATGCCGGTAAAGCCGATAAGCATGATCAGCGACTTCATAGGTATGGGTCGTACCATCATGCATACGTTTTTTACGGTTGTACGTCCATGAGAATGCTGGCTCAATACCGTTGGATGCGTTGTCAGCAAAGGCCAGGGTAATAGTTCCTGTCGGCGCTATCGACAGCAGATGAGAATTGCGTATCCCATATTTTGCGATATCCTGACGAATATCTTCAGGCAAACGGCGTGCAAAACCACTCTGCAAATAAGTTTCTTTATCCAGCAGCGGGAAAGCTCCTTTCTCACGAGCCAAATCAATGGATGCACGGTAAGCCTCATCACGCATGATCTCAGAAACACGTGCTGCCATGGCACGTCCTTCTGTCGAACTGTAACGCAGGCGTAGCATGACCAGAGCATCACCCAAGCCCAAGAATCCTAAGCCCACACGCCGCTTATTCATAGCTTCACGCTGCTGTTGCGGCAGGGGCCAATAGGTTGTATCCAGCACATTATCCAGCATGCGTATGGACGTACGTACCGTTTGGGCAAAGCACTCAAAATCAAATTCAGCTCTGTCTGAGAAAGGGTCGCGAACAAACAGGGTCAGATTGATACTGCCCAAACAACAACAGCCATAATCAGGCAGAGGTTGTTCGCCACAGGGATTGGTCGTCCGTATTTTCTCTTGTGCCCAGAGGTTGTTCTCTTTATTGATGCGATCAATAAAGAGAATTCCTGGCTCGGCATGGTCATAGGTCGACTCCATGATTTGATCCCACAGAGCACGAGCTTTGACTCTTCTGTATACCCATTGCCCATCTGAGCGCTGATAGGCTCCTGTTGCCAGCAGATCATCATGCGGCTGCGCCTCATGGGCCAACTCAATCTCACCATCCGCTTCCACGGCTTCCATGAAAGCATCGGTAACCGCCACGCTGATATTAAAATTGCTGAGATCACCCTTGTCTTTGGCATGGATAAACTCTTCGATATCAGGATGGTCACAATCCAGAACACCCATTTGAGCCCCACGCCGGGCACCAGCAGACTCCACCGTGGCGCACATGGCATTAAAGACACTCATGAACGAAACCGGCCCTGATGACCTGGAATAGGTACCTCTGACCAGAGCTCCTCGCGGTCGCAGTGACGAAAAACAATACCCTACACCACCGCCACGACGCAGGGTTTCAGCCGCCTGACCGAGAGCTACCGTAATCCCAGGCTCATCCGGAGATTCCGTCGAAAATCGATCATGGATGGGCTGTACGAAGCAATTGATCAGGGTCGCTTGTATCTCGGTGCCTGCAGCAGAGTTGATACGTCCACCCGGAATAAATCCCGACTTCATGGTCTCCAGAAAGCGAGCTGTCCAGGTCTCCTGATCCGACTTTTCCACCTTGGCCAAAGCTGCAGCTACACGCGCTCGCGTCTCATCGGGGTGTTTTTCATGATTTTTTGCATATTTTTCCTGATACACATCCAGACTGACAGCCTGCGCTGGCATGTCATAGGGAAGGTAGCCCTGCAACATGGGAAACTTGATAGTTTTTGCACTCATGAAATACCTGCCTATAGATGATCTTTTACGTGACTATGACCTGCAACCCACACATGACACCCCTCCATGTCCACGGGCCATGGCACGCACCGCTCAAGGTTAATCACGCGTATAGTTTGTTGTTGTGTTGAGGATGATGCACTAACTAAAGCCTATTTTCCAACAAAAAACACAAGATATTGTGTTTTTTCTAAAAAACTCCGCTTGCAGCATAAGCACACGAAACAACAGATTAAGAAAATCATACGCTTAGGAGAGCCTAGATATCCTATATCCTACAGCTTAACCTGTCTGACCAGTTGACCCTGTCTACTTAGATCTTGCAATGACATGAATCTGACATGAGATCGTGTTATTTTGCCGTGCTGAACAGAAGCCTAAACTGAATATGCTCAAACCATGGTCAAACTATCGTCAAATTTGCAGGGGTATAGTCATTTTATGGGAATAATTGCCCCAGCAATTATCATCCCCTCGTCCATCCAAAGCCTGACCTCAGATCACCACAGCCATGACATCCTCATCTATAGCTATCTCTTGAGCATCATCTACATGCTGGTTCTTCTGCGACTTAGCTTCGTCCGCCTAAAAAAAGCCAGACTGCTTAAACAGGTTGACTGGCAGGGCAGAGCTATTTATTTTACCTACAAAGACAGGCTAGTCACACTACCCTTAGAAGGTATTCGTTATATCAGCTATTGGGTGGGCATGGTCAAAGTCGTTGGAACCACAGACTCAGGTGAATCATTCAGCACAACTTTTCATTCCACCCAACGAGCAAGCATCAAGCAACTGAATCGCGAAATCCATCAGGCTCGACTGAAGCGATTGTTTTCAGAGAACGGGAATCCCTTACTCTCTGCGGAAGACTGAATACAAAACAGCCCTACACCGACGTACGCCGCCAGTATAAGACCCAAGGCTTCATTCGATAAGCAAGTCTACTTGCCGATCAATCATCACCCTCGCGACGACCCCATCCTCCCCGATAGCCCCCATAGCCACGGTAACCATCTCCATCACCATCGCCGTAACCAGGAGCATTGTAGATCACTTGTGGAGGGCCATAATAATTCGTGCTGTAAGTGGTCACACCATAAGCGGGTTGCACCACGGTATATGGCTGAGCATAAACCGGTTGTGGTTGCACATACACCTGCTGGGGCTGACCATAAGCGGGCTGGCCATAAGCTGGCTGATACCCATAGCCGGGTCCGTAGGCTTGACCATATCCGGCTTGCTCACCCGTGGCATAACCAATCACAGCTCCGGCCGCCGTAGCAGCAAGCCTGCCATTGCCTTGACCAAACATACTGCCCAGCAAACCACCTGCAACAGCGCCCACTGCTCCACCCAATTCGTCTGCGCCGCAGGATAGCGCCATGCTAGTACCTAATACTGCGACCAGACCTAAGCGTGAAATTTTCATAACTTCTACTCCTTACTTAACCGTTCACCGGTTCTATAAACTATAACGCTACCCAAAGTCTTTCGGTTGATAAAATTGATTTTATAATCCCTAAAGTGTCGGCGGCGTCACATATTACACATCATACCTGACCTAAGTGCTCCCTGATGGCTGTTTCTGCAGCAGCCACCAGATCCTCCGCAGATCGCCCCTCTCGCGAGATCGCCGGCAATACCGTCCAGGTAATACGATGCCCCAGCACCAAGGGAAAATTCTTCACACTCCCCATGCGCCAGGCCCCATCGATAGCAACGGGCACTACCCAGGCATCCGGAGCATTTTTAAGCAAAACCTTGATGCCCGCGGCTGCAAAAGGCTTCATAACCCCATCTTTCGCACGCGTTCCTTCCGGAAAAATGACAGCGGCCCACGATTCCTGTTGTATCAATTTACCTAAACGACCTATCTCTCGCAAGGACTGGCGAGGATCATCCCTATCGATCAGGGCTGCGCCACTATGACGCAAGTTATAAGAAATGCTGGGCAATCCTCGGCCTAGTTCACGCTTGGAAACAAATACCGGAACATAACGCCTGAGCACCCAGGATATCCCTGAGATATCAATTTGGTTCTGGTGATTGGATACAACAATCAGTGGCTTGCCCTCTGGCGGCCATTCTTTAACCTTCAAGGTCACCCGAATACCTAACAACAACAAACACCGCAACAAGGCCCAGTTCAGCCAACTAGCCGTTTTACGACGAGCCTCTTCACCCCTGATATGCAGTGCCAAGCCTTGGGCCGCATGAAAAAAAACCAGCAACAAACCCCAAGTCAACCAGTACAGCGGAGTTAATATGACACTCAATAACGTATAGAACATCCCTACCCCCACCGCAGCCTCTACACAAAAACGAGAGGTTACCATTGTTGCAAGCTCAAGGGTATCACTGGGCAACTATGCGCCTATATTTTTAATACAAGTGTATATTTTTTAATAATTCAAGGAGTTGGCAGGAAAAAATGGGTCACACCGGCGTGTCATGATCTGCGGCAGATGCCCCATGCCGCCCCTGACCTGCCTGGAATTTTTGGACACCATCACTCGTCTCAGATGAAGCCAAAGCATGGCTACCGCGTAAAAACTCACGACGCAACGCTTCCTCTTCACATAAATTCCACTGTTCATAGACACTCAAGCGATCTCCACGCATACAGGTGGCTGGAAAGGAAGCGATTTGTGCAGCTAATTCAGCAGCCACGCGCAGAGCATCACCTTCAGGCACCAATCGATTGACCAACCCTATCTGTTTGGCCTCCTGAGCATCAACAGCACGCCCCGTCAGTATCATATCCATGGCATGACTCATGCCTATCAACCTTGGCAAACGTACTGTCCCTCCATCAATCAGGGGCACACCAAAGCGACGGCAAAAAACCCCCATGACGGCGCTCGTATCGGCCACCCTCAGATCACACCAAGCAGCTAATTCCAGCCCTCCCGCCACACAGTAACCGCTGATGGCAGCAATCACTGGTTTAGATAGTTGCATCCGCGTAGGCCCCATGGGCCCATCGCCGTCCACTTCAAGTCGATGGCGCATGGCTGGGTCCGCATGCGCGACCGCTTTCAGATCCGCCCCGGCGCAAAAGTGTCCACCACTGCCGGTCAATATGGCCACTGCCAAATCAGGGTCCCGATCGAAGGACTGAAATACCTCGACTAATTCCCTTGCCATCGGCCCATGTACCGCATTGCGAGCTTCAGGTCGTTGCAGCGTGACGACACCCCAGGGAGGGCATCTCTCCCACTGAATCCAACGATAGGCCATGACAACTCCAAGATTACACAATACACCAAGATATTACATATTATGTATTAATGCATGCACCATGATGTTCCCATAGCTGGCGCAGGGTATGGGTCCAATGCTGCGCAAAGCGCGGCGCATCACATAACGGTGATGCCAGCAAACGCGCACGCAAATTTGCGCGCACACTCGACAGCGCCGCCGGATCAGAAGCCCGACTTATAGCTTTGCGCACATAATCATCCTCATCGATAGCTATCCATTCGGGCATAGCCATATTCATCAACAGGTTTTCACCTGATCGTGATAGCAAATCCTGACCTTTTAAGGTCAATATCGGCACCCCCATCCATAAGCTCTCGATACTGACCGTCCCGCCGGTGTAAGGAAAGGGATCCAGCGCCATATCAACACGATGGTAGCTACGCAAATAGGACGCTCGGTCCGAGGAGCCTTCCATGTCAACACGGGTGATATCCATGCCCAAACTCTGCAGATGCTGGCGAAATTCCTCTTGGTCCTCCCTTGAGCCTAACTGCGGGGCCTTGAGTAATAATCTGGCATCAGGCAACCCCTGCAGAATCCGCGCCCATACCTTCAGCACCCTGGGATTGAGCTTACTCAAGTTATTAAAACACCCCAGGGTAAAAACATGCCCTGTGCTACAAGGCAAAGGATTGATGTCAATGACTTCCGTCGGTGGCGTAAAACACCGATAAGTCTCAGGCATCCATACACAACGTTCGCTAAATTGATGAGCATCGGAGGCCGGAGCAACATACGGATCGACCAGAATGTAATCCAGTCCAGGCAACCCGGTCGTGGCAAAGTATCCCAGCCAGGCCACCTGAACGGGTGCAGGCCGACAGGTCAGCAGTGGCAATCGGTTATGCGCCGTATGACCCGCCAGATCGATAAGGATATGTAAACCATCCTCATGCAGACGCCGTGCCGCTTGCGCATCACTCATTTCCTTAATGTTGACCCATGCAGAGCATCCCGACTTTAATCGACGCGAGATCTCATCGTCTTTGGGAGACGTATCATAGGCAATTAACTCAATCTCCTTGCTATCCACATGCGCCAGGGTGCTTTCAAGAAAATACCCTACGGGATGCTGGCAAAAATCGCCCGAAAGCAAGCCAACTCGTAAACGCTGAGGATCAGGTTCATGACACCAATCCGTAAAGACAGGAACCTCACGTTTTCTTGCAATATCAGCGAGCAACTGACCCCCGCGACAAGCCTCTCTCAGTTTATCTTCCGGGGTTAAATCATCCCGATAATTGAGAGAAAAGAGAAGATTGCTGATGGCTAAGGGATCATCTTGGTGGCAAGCTATGGCTTGCCGGAAACTGGCTTCAGCCTCCTTAAACTGGCCCAGATCCATCAGGAGCAGACCAAGATTTCGATGCGCCGTTCCATCAGCCGGTGACCAGCGAACTGCCTCCTGCATATGAAGTAACGCCGCACTTAATTGATGGCGCTGTTTAAGCAGTACACCGAGGTTAACGTGTGCCTCAGCCCGATTAGGCTGTAACGCCAAACATCGCCGATAACACGCTTCGGCTGCTTCCAAACGCTCATCGACCTGCAACAAGGTTCCCAAATTCAAATGAACTTCATGCAAGCCCTCATCCAGACGCAAAGCCTCTCGGTAATGTTTTTCGGCCACTTTTAGCTTGCCTTGCGCATGTTCTGCCGTGGCCAGAGCCTGCCATAATGAGGCCGATCCCTGAGGCGCTTTATGCAAGGCTCGCAGTAACCACTGTTCAGCCTGCCCATAATGCCCCTGCTTCAAGGCAATACCCCCGAGGATAAATAAGGCATCAGCCTGGGCAGGCTGTACGGCCAAGACCTGCTGGCTTAACGCTTCTGCATCTCGGAAGTTTCCTAGGCTATAGTGCCGCATGGCCAACATCAGCAGTTGCTGGACGCTTTGTTGCCTTACATGGGCAGGCGCCGGCCGATTCAGACAGCACTGTTTGTACTTGCGCCCGCTACCACAAGGACAGGGGGCATTCCGGCTTATGGGTTCCACACATTTACCGCTATTGTTTTTCTTCTCAGGGATTATTCTAACCCTAGGCCTTCCCAATAATGTCAATCAGCGTACAATATTTCCCACTATCAGCGTCCAAAAGTCTCCATGGTTTCGTAATGATGCGTCAGCCTATCCAGCAGTGCTGCGGTCATAACAATCAAACGGCTCATTTCATACAGCTGACACAACCCAGGGGGGGGGGAAGCCGGAAATGAAAGAGGCCGACTGAGAACAATCGGCCTTAGATATTGGTGGAGTCACATCACCTGAAATCCAACTCATTCGCTCAACAAATGAGGAATGATTCAGGGCAGTGAGGAAGGATCAGCGGCGTCAGCCCAGGGTGGCAACCATTTCGATCCTGGCAGCTACCGCACGGACGATTTTCTGGATGCCGTGTCCCGGATTAGATTGACGATGTGACACGACAAGCCCCAGTCGCTCCAGCAAGCTGATATCTTTACTCACCGCAGCTCGATCACGATGCAAGCGGTCAGACAGTTCGCTGATGGTCCTGGGTTCACGCATAATTTCCAGCATCAGACGACGTCGCGCCTCCGATAGCACAGTAAACATGCGTTGAGGATCCTCAAAAGACAAAGTCACTGTTTCTGTGAAGGGCTCACCACGATCCGCTTTCCTGGCTGCCGTTCTGGCGCGATCAAAAAACTCCGTTACATCAGTGGTACGGATAACGACCTTAGTCATGATTTTTTCCTCCCCAGGCTGATGATGTGCTGCCATTCTTGCTGGAAGCGTTCCAGCGTGGCCTCGAAACTCTTGAAGTTGACCGGCTCCGCCTTGCCCATATGGTGGCGATGATGGTAACCGTGAGCATTGTCAAAGCCGAGCACTCGACCATTATCGCCGGCAAACAAGTCGTGGTTGATATAGGCCAGGTTGTAGCGTGTAACCACGGTCTTGCCATTTTCGCAATACCCCCAGACCTCATAGCTCAACAAGCCACCGCCAGACTTGGCCTTGAGCTCGCAACGCTCCTGCTCCAGGAGCAGCTCTTTGCATGCTTTTGCCATTGCCCCTCCAGATATGCATCATGATAGCACACCTGGGTCTAATGCCCAACCTTAGTCGCTGTTTGGTCTGATTTTGGCTCTCAAGTAAACTCCGCGCCGGTATTGTCAAATAAGCTGCACTTGAATGAAGAAGTCCAGTCATTCACAACCTCAGGCTGCATTTTGTCTACACACATCATGCCACTCGGAAAAGCGTCGCCCCATCAACTCGCGAAAGTGAGTTACTTTCAAAAGGTGGCGGCAAAGACGAAAGTGGTTGTTGATAACAGAAAATGTGGACAAAAATCGTTGCGCCTCACCAGGGGATTTGAAATGACGTCTTCGTCGTTCTCGCTCCCTTGTCCCGTACATGCTCAACACTCAGCATCACTTCTGCCTTGGCTGCTGCATAACTGCCCAGTTTGTCCGTTACAATACGTCGCCTTGTCCCTTCAGCAGTTTACGGTGAAGAGCCATCCAATGGCTTTACCGAAGGCTTTCATACGAAAATGGAGATGATCACTTGCCGAGCTTTTGGCTTCAGGAATTTCCAGAATTACCGCATGCGGGTGCTGGCCCTATGCGGATGAAATGGTATGATTTATCGTGTCTGATGAATGCCCATCCCCCGTTTACGGTGAAGAGCCGCAACTGACCTTTGAAGGATGGTGGTGGAATCGCCCCCTGAAATCCAACTCACTCTCTCAACAACTGAGGAAGGATTCAAGAGATTGAGGCAGAATTCAGGCAATTGTCCACATCAAAATGTTGCGCCTCATTTCCATTGGAAAAACCAATTGCGTTCTGCTTTCGGTCTACCCAATAATTTCATCCCACGCTGTTGTCATGATGCAACTAACGTTGCCCAAGAGTGTTCAGACGGTAACGCTGGCTTCGACTGTTAGGTTT
>JAJZHP010000056.1 GCA_021804355.1 Pseudomonadota bacterium
GCCGTAACTTAAGCCCCGATGACATTTTTAAGCAGCATACCCAGCTGATAGGTCAGTACATCAAAATCCTGCATGCCGTTCAGGCCCGCTCCGGGTTGATTTTAGATACCGATATAACCCGGTTTGGTCTGCAAAATATAGCCTACGCCGATTTGCCACCCATGCTGGAGACCATGGGTAGAATACGAGCTTTGCTGATCAGGCATCTAGGTTCAGCCCTCGATGAACGAACCTCAGGACGCATTCAGCAGTTACAACAAAACTTACAAGGGCAGGTTAAGGGTCTCATCCAGACCCAAGAATGGGTGTTCAGCCAGGACGCTGATGCCAAGGCCGCACTCAACAGTTATATGTCAGCGGCCATGTTAAGTTTTCAGGACATCACCCAACAACTCAACCCCATTCTCTCAGGCCAACCCGCTCAGTCCTTGTTGATCGATAATATTTCACGCGATATGGATGCCGGCATCGATGCTGACTATCTGACAGGTTCTTATTTAAACCATAATTTTGAAAAACTGCATCAACAAGCCCTTTGGGTTGCCATCATAGGCCTGCTGTTGCTGATCATGTTGATACTGGCCGTCATGATGCTGCAAGGAGCCCTGCAAGCCTCCCTGCTCGACATTATCGATCGTACCAGTCTCGTGCTGGGTCAACTGGGTCAAGGAGATCTGACCCAGCGCTTACAGGTACATACCCAGGATGAAATGTTGCAGGTAGCTGACCATATCAATAGCATGGCTATCTCTTTCCAGAAAATGGTTCAACAAATGTCAGACGTGTCACAGCGACTGGCCTCCTCAGCGGAACAGCTCTCCGTATCCAGTGAACAAACCAGCGCCGGTGCCCGTAGTCAGTCACAACAGGCTGAGCAAGTGATCACCGCCATGGCGCAGATGAATGAAGCGGTACAAAGCATGGCTAATCATGCCCAGGCCACCTCCACAGAGACCACGCGTGGCCGCGACCTTTCAGAAACAGGCCACGTCCATGTCGTCAGCACGGTTCATGATATTCAGGAACTGGCCAGTGACATGCAACATACTGCTGACATCTTTGGCGAGTTAAGACAGAACGCCGAAGCTATGGGCTCTATCCTGGCGGTCATCCGCGGGGTCGCCGAACAAACCAATCTGCTCGCCCTGAATGCCGCTATTGAAGCCGCCCGTGCAGGCGAGCAAGGACGAGGCTTTGCCGTGGTCGCCGATGAAGTTCGCACCCTGGCAGGGCGTACGCAACAATCTACCCACGAAATTGATCAACTGATCAAACGCCTGCAAGAGGGTGCCCTCAAGGCAGAAACCGCCATCTCGGGAAGTTTGAAACGTTCTGAGCAGTGCGTACTTAGCGCCGACTCGGCAGGCGATTCTTTAAAAGCCGTACTTGAAACCATGGTGGTTGTCGCTGATAAAAACATGGAGGTCGCCAGCGCTATCGAAGAGCAATCACGCGTTGCTGTCCAGATCAATCAAAACATTCATGACATAGGCGCCATCACGCAACAAAATACCCTGGCCTTTCAGGAAACGGCCTCGGCCAGTGCAGAACTCTCACGACTGGCTGAATCCCTATCCAGTATGGTGGCACAATTTAAGATCTGACAACCAGACCGGGTCGAACAGCTCTTGTTGGGGCCTAATGTTTTTTCTTGAAATCCTGTCCGCTATCCATTATGTTGACCTTACAATAAAATAAAATTTTTTTACATGGAGGTAATACGATTATGAATCGCTCGTTCGCTTTGCCCGTGGTTATTATGTCCTTGTCCCTGACCGCTTGTAATCTGCCATTAAGTAACACGAACAACACCCTGATCGATAATTCACTGAGTATGACCGGCCATTTTACCTCCAGTGACTTGCAGGCTTGGCTGCAGAATTTTCCCGCTGACCAGCAGACCCTGCTGGGATCTCCGGTCTGCGGCATGAAAGCTGAACGCTATGAGTACGTCACCGTGGGTGGGCTCCATGAACCGACGACCGCCTCGGGGGTGGTGATGATGCCCACAGGCAGCGACCCCTCCTGCCATGGCCAGCACTCGATCGTGCTTTACACCCACGGCACCTCGATTACGCATAGTTTTGATCTCAGCGCTGTCAACGATGCCACCAATGACGCCTACGGCGCTATCCAGCTGCTGGCCTTAAATTATGTCGCTCACGGCTACATAGTCATTGGCCCTAACTATGCCGGGTACAACACATCTACCTTGACTTACCACCCCTACCTCAACGGTGACCAACAATCTCAGGATGTTATTGATGGCCTGACCGCTGGCCGTCAGGTAATCCAGAAACTCGATACGGATATTAAGGACAACGGCAAACTGTTTGTGGAAGGTTACTCACAAGGCGGCTATGTCGCCATGGCTACCCTGCGCGCCTTAGACCAGCGTGGGCAACCTGCAACTGCCGGGGTTCCCATGTCAGGCCCTTATGCCCTAGAAGCCTTTGGTGATCAGATCTTTAATGGCAATGTCGGTATAGGAAGCACCGTCTATGCCAGCATGATCTTAAACTCCTATGAACATCTGCCTGATAACATGGGCCCGCTTTCAGCCAGCGATCTCCTGAATCCTTTGTACGCCACGGCCGACAAACTATTCCCGGGCAACTATACCTTCAATGACCTGCCCACGCTGAGCAGCCAGAATATCTTGCCTCTCAATGCGTTATTCCAGTCGTCACCGACAGGCAACGCCACGCTGGATCAACTGACCCCTGGCCCCTTTTTGTTTGGCCAAGGCTTTGACACCACCGATTACCTGATACAGACCAGCTATCGTGCCAGTTATGTTCAAGACGCCATCGCTCATCCTGATGGTGCGGTTCCCATGACCGCCACACCTACCCTGGCTCAGGGAACCAGCAATGGACTGCGTCAGTTGTTCAATCACTTTGATCTGCGCAACTATCAGCCCAGCATGCCCCTGTTGATGTGCGGTGGTCATGGTGATCCCGAAGTTTACCTGTTACAGAATGGTCTGGTAGTCGATACCCTGCTCAATCAAGCTGCGGCTACCCACCCAGGACTACGCTTTGGATTGCTGGATCTTGATACCCGCAAAGGCCCCATCATCCCTGTGGCTTTGGGCTTCTCCAGCCAAGGCTTTACGCCTGATCAACAGACAGCCATGCAAAGTGCTTATCAAACCATACAGGCTGATTTTGTTGCGCAGCAAAATGCCCAGGAAACCTATAATTTTGCCTACGGTCTGGAAAAGTACCATACCAATGAAGAACCCTACTGCAGCTTGGCAGCCAGGCAGTTCTTCAGTCAGTTTTAAGTTACGGAACTACAGGGAGCTCAGCGAAGTTTAACATCCAGGGTCGTGGGTATCATGGCCCCGGATGTCACCTGCACAGGCTGAGGTTCATCGATAAAAATCTTGTGATCGGCTATTCCCGCATGGATCAACAGGCTTTTGATGGCTTCTGCACGGTGCAGAGCCAGCGATCGCAGGGCATCGTGACTTATTGTCAGTAGCGATCCTGATGCCGCCGCTGATACCAGGGCCTGGGGATCCGTGTCCTGACTATAGCTGGCATGTATAAAAACCAGCATATGCCTATGTTGCTGCAATACCTGAACCAAGGCAGCCAGTTTGTGGCTTTCCTGAGCCGAAATCAGGCTGGAACCTGGCATGAATTCAATATGTTTTATGCTATCAGCATGCTCTCCCCAAAGCTCGGAGACAAACTCCAAGGGAGAATCCAGCACATGGCGTAACGTACCTTCCAACGCTTTGAAGATGACCGATCTAATATCCAGATCGGGATCATTTAAGTTGCCGTATACGGGTACATTTAAATCAATACGCCCATCGCTATTACGTAAAACATCGACAGCCAAATGCAAGGGCAAGTCGATGGCTGCGCCCCCTGATACCTGCGGACCCAGTTCCAGTTGATCCATACGCAGATGATTGGTGCCCACCAGATGCTGCTGAGTCAGGCGATAGTCCAGTTCAAGATCCATCATACCCTGATCGATACGGTATCCGGCAAACTGGGCAGCATAGGGATTTAAGGTCGGCATCTCGATATCACGAAAGTGTAGGGCTACTTCCACGCCAGCTTGGTCAGCAAAGGGCTGAAGTTTGCCCGACATATCGACATGACCATGGCGATCGACCACGCCTTGCAGAAGAAATTTAGTCCAGGCAGACCTATGCTGCATATTCAAAGGCCCAGCCTCACCATTGAGGTGATGAATACTGGCATGAAAAGGCAGCCGTAAACTCAAGTCAGAGAAATCCACGCTGGCCTGATTCAGCACCACGCGGTTAACATCCACGATCAGGGGATGTTGGGAAGCTGATGGCGCCGCAGGGTGACGTGGGCGCAGGATACGCTGCCAGTTCAACTGTCCCTTCGGTTCAATAGCGACTTTGCTGTAAAGATGATCGACATCTACTTCAGGTATACGTAAACCCGGTCTGGGATAGCCCAGGTCAACGAGAGGTAAGCTGACCTGTTTCCAGGATAATAGCGGTTGGTGATCGAGATCATCGTTCAGCAACAGATCCCCGATCGCTATATTGCCGTGATAAATAAACTGCAATGGTTTCAGGTTGACTTCAACCTTACCCCGGCTGCTGATAGTACCGTGATCAAGAAGTGCATGGGTGTACTGTGCTAGCCAAGGCTGAACCGGGGCAAGGTCAAGATCCTGCACCGATAACTGCCCCTGAGCCTGACGGGTTAAGGGGTGTAGCGTTCCCTCCCAAGCTAACCTGGCCTGGCCCCATTGCCCTGAAAACTGTACCGCCAAAGGATGTAGCGTATGCCAAGGACCTGTTTTTAACGTAAGCTGACTTGCCACCCAAGGCAGGGCTGTACCCACCTTGGCATAACGTAAACGATCCATACCCAAGTGCAGACCTTGACCATCATAGCTCCAGGGTACAGAGACCTTGGGCTGAGCTGTTGTAGCTGTGGGTAATTGCTTCAACCAGTATTGAATCTCCCGGTAAGGCACCCACGTACCATCACGATTCTGGTCCAGCCTGAGCTGGCTGAACTGTAGATCCAAGGTTCCCGTGATCAACTTATGTTGGGCCAGATTGACGTGAATGCCCTGACCCTCCAAGCGGTTTAAGTCCAACCAGGGATGCCGGCCTTCCCAGCGCCATTGCCTTGCATGCAGGCCCATAATATCCAGTTGCTGCGGGGAAGCCTGCCAGCTCCCTGAGTCCAACTCAGCTTGATGAAAGCTCAGCCGGTTATGGTGTTTACCCTGCCGTAGATCAATCGCTCCACCGCCTAAGCTGCTTTGCTGCCAGAGGATCGACGCATGCTGTGGATCGACACGAACTCCCTGAAGGGTCAGGTCCTTAAGTTGACCCTGTAAAGGAACAGGGCCACTAGACGAATAGACTCCGAGCTTATGCAGCGTAAAGCTATCCAGAGCCCAGCGGGCTCCCTGTTCAAGCGAGTGTACAGCCCCTACGCGCACATCCCCCAGGCTCAGCTTGTCCCCCCCCTGATCGCCCAGCGATAAGGACTGCACATTCAGACCTTGTAGCGCCATACGAGCTCGTTGATAATCCCAAGGCCCTAGCTGAAGAGCTGCCACCTGAATATGTTGATGTTGAATGTCCATATTCAGCTGTTCAATCGCTGCTTGCCCGCTAAAATGATAGGTCTCTTGATGATGAAGATTTAGCAATACCTTACCCGATGCTGACAATATGCCATCATGCACATCAGCACCTAAATCCTTGGGTAACCACAGGTCAGCATGGCTCAGATGCAGACGCTGAATCTGCCAATGGATATCCGCTTGATCTGCCTGCACCTTGCCTTCTAGATGGACCTGACCTAACAAGAGACCCTGCATGTTGGCTTGCAATGTCCAAGGTCTCTGCCCTGAGGTATCCAGATTATCCAGATCCACTTGTATACCCTGCAGCGAGAAAGCCTTGTCCTGACCGGCTTCCCAAGCATGCAAGGTCAGTGATCCCTGACTCAGCCGCACCTGATCTGCCTTAATTTGCCATGGAACTGACTGAGGCGAAGAAGACGGCGGTGCAAGTTCAGTTATCCAGGTCAAAAGATCGATTTTGCCGTGGACGTCACGCTGCATAAATAACTCAGGTCGGTCCAGCTTAACACGCTGAATTTCAAGCTGATGTTGTTCACTATCCACATGGGCAATCTGCACATCGCCCGCCGCCAATTCCAGCTTGGGTGAACTAAAACCCAGACGCTGTAAGCGTAGCCCCTGTACCTGTAACCGCGTATGATCCAACGTCCACTGCCTGTGCCCCTGATGATCATCAAAGCTGTAGTCCGTTGAAAACTCCAGAGTACCTCGATCGATACGAACAGGCCGAAGTTGTGACAAGGGAACCCCCAGGGCGGCCAGGTCACCATGGGTGAGCATGACATGTCCCGTACTGCGCAGAGGAGCCAGGTTTAAAGAACCCCACCAGCGTAAACGCCAGGCACGAGCGCCACCCAAAGCCCCCTTCATATCGAGCTGAGCTTCAGCCCGGCCATGCCAGCTTCCCACATCCTGAACCTGCCATGAGGGTATATCCAGATCCAGCGGTTTTTCGCCATGCAGTTGGTCATCCACGATATGCACATGCATGGAAGCCACCTGTAAGTTTCGAATCAGCCAACGTATTCCTGGAGTTGGCTTATCCGACGTGGACTTAGAAGTTGGCAACAAGTTTTCCAGATTCAGATGACCATGCTCATCGAGATGTACCCGAATGCAGGGGCGCTGAATGGAGATTTCCTGAATGATCAGGGCTCGCTGCCATAACGAAGATGAACTTAAACTCAGCTCCATGGCACCTACTCGGAGCCCTGGAAGATGATGTCGTTCCGTCAGTGCCAACCCTTCAAGCGTGACCGATCCCTGCCAGGGCGACACGCTTAGCGAAGATAGCGTTAATTGCCAGCCCGGGTGATTTAAGTTCCAGGTATCAACACTACGCAGTAACCACCAGGGCAGCACATAACGCAATCCAAGGTCATAGGCTCCCGCCAGCATCGCCAGGGTCATTCCCGCTGTCATCCATGGCCTTAGCCATCTGGCTTTGCGGGATCTAATCTTAAGGTCACGCACGCTGGCCACCTAAACTTGACTAATGAACTCTGGCGGCATGATGGCGTAAAAACTCAGACATCCGATCAACCGTCAGGGGATGGCAAAACCAATACCCTTGAAGCATGTCACAACCATTAGCTTGAAGAAAGTCGGCTATCGAAGATGTTTCCACGCCTTCAGCGACTACCTGCAGGGAAAGACTGTGCGCCAGGGCGATAACACCCCGGGTTATCGCTGCATCGCTGTTATTACGCTCAATGTCCTTGATGAAGGTTCGGTCAATTTTAACGGCGTTTATAGGCATTTGTTTTAAATACAACATGGATGAATAGCCGGTCCCGAAGTCATCCACCGACAGGTTGATCCCCAACTGACTGATCTCGCGTAGCAAAGCAGACATCGCTTCGGGATCATCAACCAACATTGATTCGGTAATTTCAAGCTCCAGACAGGCCGGGTCCATATGCTCTTCCGTAAGAATCTTACGCACCCTGCTGACCAGATCCGCTTCGCGCAACTGGCGAACTGAAAGATTGACCGCCATTTTCTGCTGCTTGCCACAAAGTCCTAGCCGTTGCCAAGCCACCAACTGGCGGCAAGCCTCGCGCAGCACCCATTCGCCTATCTCAACAATCATGCCAGTATCTTCGGCCAAGGGAATAAAACGTACAGGAGATACCGGATCCATGCCTTCAGGATGCCAACGCAATAAGGCCTCAAAGCCGACAATTTTTGAGGTATGGAAATTCAACTGTGGCTGAAATACCAGGAACATCTCACCCTGTTCCAGAGCTCGACGCAAACGGTTTTCAAGTCTGACCGACTCGCTAATCTGGGACTCAAGTTCACTGGTAAAAAACTGAAAATTGTTGCGCCCCATGGATTTGGCTTTATACATGGCCAGATCCGCACAACGCATCAAGCCATAAGCATCGCGCTTGGCCTCCGGGTAGATCACCACCCCTAAACTCGCCCCCACATGCATTTCATGACCCTGCAAAACAAAGGGCTGCGCTATCGATTGAATGATCTTGCTGGCTACCAGATTAGCGGTATGCCGGCCATCGGTCGTTTCCAGTAACAACGTGAACTCATCGCCACCCACTCGGGCAATAAAATCGGTATCACGAACACAATCTCTCAGCCGGGCAGCTACATCCTGCAACAGCAGATCACCGAGATCATGTCCAAAACTGTCATTGACCATTTTAAAGCGATCGATATCCAGATAAAGGACCACTAATTCATGAGCACTGTTTTCAGCTCGCATCAGCGATTGCAGCAAGACACTGGACAAGAGATTGCGATTAGCCAAACCGGTTAACGTGTCGTACTGAGCCAGTTGTCGCAATTGCTGTTCGGTGGCCTGCCGATCGGTAATATCCTTAAAGACCAGAACTACCCCGGCAAACTCGCTGACCCCTCGTAGTTGGGTCATCATCGGTGTAGCTGTAATTTCTACAGGAAAGACACGATTATCGGTATACGCATAAAAGTCGTACTGTTCCTCATAGCGCACACCGCGCGAACAACTTTCATAAATCGCTGAATCCAGCCAGCTCAAACGATCCTCGGGGTTGGGAGTCGTTAAGAAATAGTCGGCGATAGGGGTATTGATCAGGGTTTGATCATGCGTCACCAAAGCCGATTCTGCCGCAGGGTTAGCAAAAATGATATATCCCTGAGTATCCAGGCCCAAGATACCCTCTCCTACCGATCGCAGGAGCAGATCATTACGGTCTTTAAGCTCCTGAACTTCTCGCAGACTTTTGCGAATAACATCCAGGCTATCTCTCAGTTGTTTATTTTTAGCATCCAGATCCAAAAAGACACGCGCCTTACGGCGCAAGATCTCCGGTTCGATCGGCTTGGTCAGGTAATCAACCGCGCCGGCTTCATATCCACGGAACACATAACGCTGTTCTTTGCTGATAGCTGTCACAAAAATAATGGGCACACTTTGCGTGCGTCGGGATTTGCGCATCAGATGAGCTACTTCAAAGCCATCCATACCCGGCATTTGCACATCCAGCAGGACCAGAGCCACATCGTAGCGCAATAACAAAGCAAGCGCCTCACTGCCAGAGGTAGCCGTCAACAAGGTGGCATCAAAATCTTCCAGCAGGGCTTCATAAGAAATCAGGTTAGCGGGCTGGTCATCCACTATCAGTATGTATTGTCGTTGTTGTAAGTTATCCACAGCATTCTCAAAGTCAGGATGACGGAAAAAACGCATAACAAACCAGTACAGCCACCCCCGCCCCCAACAACTCGGTCAATAGGCCAAGGCTGAGTGCATAGCGCTCATCACGCAAACTGACACTACCCAGATACACCGTCATGACATAAAACGTGGTTTCCGTACTCCCCTGTACGACGGCGGCCACCCTGGCTGAGAATGAATCCACCCCCTCATGATGTATGACATCCAACAACATACCGCGCGCCGCACTTCCACTAAACGGTTTCATCAATAAACTCGGCAACGCTGGCATAAAAGCTGTGTCGCCCCCCAAAGCAGACCAGCCATCTTGCAAAAAGTGTAGTAGAACATCCATCATTCCGCCTGCCCGAAAAACGGCCAAGGCACTCAGCATGGCCACCAAATAAGGAAAAATGGACAGTGCCACTTTGGCTCCTTCAGCTGCCCCCTGGATGAAATCTGCATAGATATCGATATGTCGCCAGGTTCCTGTCAGTAAAATTCCGACGATAACGATCAGGATCAAGGCATTACCCACGATGGAAGATAGTTGAGACAGAGCAAGCGCACTCAGCTCATGATGCAACACACCTAACCCCGCCAATATCAAGCCCAAGACACATAGCGCAGCGACTAACACACGATCAGGCCGCACACGCTGTATCAGCATGGTCAGGCTTAAAGCCAGCGACAAAGCCAGCAGGCTACTGATCAATATCGGCAAAAAAACCAGTGCAGGATCCTGAGAACCGGCCTGAGCTCGGTAGGCAAAAATACTGACTGGTAACAAGCAAAGGGCATTACAATTTAACATCAGGAACATGATCTGAGCTTGACTGACCTGTGTCGCTGACGGATTAAGGGTCTGCAATTCGCGCATGGCGCGCAATCCAAAGGGCGTTGCCGCATTATCCAAACCTAGCAAATTGGCCGCCAGGTTCATGCTCATGGCTCCTAAAGCAGGATGGCCTTCCGGCACTTCAGGCATCAGCCGTCTTAACACCGGACTTAACGATCGCGCCAAAGCATCAACCAGGCCAGCCGATTCAGCTACTTTAAACATACCTAGCCAGAAAGCCATGACCCCTGCCAGCGTCAGACCGATATGCACCGAGGTCTCAGCTGATGTGGTCAGTGCTTGGGCTATAACGGCAAATATCTGCGTTTGACCGTGCCAGGCCGTGATACATCCACCTAGCAAACCCAACAAGAACAAACTTAACCACAAGCGGGAAAGCATTAGAAATTTTTCTTATAAAATTCAGCAAGTTCGACAGGCTTAATGACAAAATACCTTAACACGCCATTCACCCTTTCCTGCTCCAGAATCCCTTGGAACAGCAAGACTTCAATCCAAGGCAATTCCTGAGCCGGAACCTGGGGTCGCGTGATATATTTTTTGGTCGATAAACGCGCCCACCATTGCTTGCTGTCCACCCTTAACCCCTCCGGCTTAATCTCACTGGCCAGAGCATAGCAGATCTCCGATGTCCATGGACCTAAGCCTTCCTCTTGCCTCGTGCGTTCAGCACCTGCAAAATCTTACGCCATACTTTTCCACCAGCGACGGGCACTATTTGCCGATGTAGTGGTAACCTGATGCGGTTCAGCCGCAGCAACAGGAGCAACCGGCGTTATAGCTGGCGCAGACCGTAATCGGGCTATTTCCAGACGGCATTCCAGCATCTGGTTACGTAATTGCTCCAGAGCAGGCTTCCACGCCTCGTCGGTTGAACTACCCTCCTGCTGACCCATGAGTAATTCTTGCAGCCTGGCTTCCAGATCCTGAAGTTGGGATTGCATCGCTTGACGCTCACGATGCAATTGGGCCTGTTCTTGTCGTGTCTGTGTCATCAACCATTGATGCTCTTTCTGGTTAACCCCTGCTTCACGTTGCGCCAGTTCCGCTTCCTTAAGACGGCGCAGGGCATCCACGGCCAGTTTGTGCCAGTGCTGGGTCTGTCTATCCTTTTGTGCCAATGCTTCATGATGCGAGGCTTTCCCTTGCTCATGATCCTGCAAAGCCTGCATCCATTGCGCCTCACGAGCACGGGCACGATCCAGCTCGGCAGCTTGCTGTTCAACCTGCTTTTGTAGCTGGGTAGCCATCGCCAAACTGGATTGCCATTGTTGCTGCCATGCTTCCTCGCGCAGGCCATAGGCTTGCAATTGACACATCAGTTCAGCATTTTCATGATGCAGACGTTCATGCACAGCCTCTTGTTCCTGCAACGCCTGACGTGCCCGCTTTTCAGCCTCCATAGCAAGCTGCAACGAATCCCTACTTTCATCCACGAGCTGAACCAGCTGCTCACAGCGCAACAAACGATCATCTAACTCTTGGCTGGTCTGCTGCATCTGCTGATGGCGTGTGACCACCTCTTGGTAATATCCTTGTTGCAGGTCAGCTGTTTCTTGCACCTGCTGCACAGCCTGCCGCATACCTACATCCAGCGTAGTAGCCTGATGAATAAGCTCTTCAGCGCGCGAAAGGTTTAAGAGTGATTTCGCCTGTAAATGGGACTGGTCGGCATGAGCACTCTCTACCTGCTGGCGCAATACACTCATATTGGCCAAATCCTCAGCCTGCTGTTCTTGCATTTGCTGTGAACGTTGAATTTGCAGCTCAATTTGATCTGAGCGTTGGTGGGCATCCACCAACAACTGACTGAGCATGGCTTCACTGCGCTGGGTATGCTGCAGGGCTGACTGCACATCCTCCGTGAGTTTATCTTTTAAGCCTATCGTTGCAGCCAGTATCTGTTTGGTTTCACCGACATCCTGCAGTGCCCGTTCCGTATGCTCCTGCAACGTCATGAGCTGCTTCTGCATGAGTTGCCTATCCTGATGCTCGGAGGCATAAGCAGCCAGCATCTGTTCACCCGCATCCTGCTGTAAACGTGCCTCATCAATCACCTGGGATGCCATCTGGCACAAGGCCAAGCCTTGTTGTTGGCGCTCTGCGTGTTCTTGGGATTGAGCCTGGACTTGATGCAGGACCTGTTCCAGCATGTCATGAACGCGCGCATCCAACTGCGCAGCATGATCCATATGCTCCCTGACCAGATGATCATGCTGTAAGGCCTGTTGAACTTCTAGTTCATCCATACGTTGCGCCAGATGACCATGCATATCCTGCCCCTGCTTGAGCAATTCATGCACCCTGCCGGTCATCGCTACCCACGGCATAACATCGCGTTCATTCTGCTCCAGATGATCCATTAACGTTTGGATCTGCTTTTTTAAATCCAGCACATCGGTCTGCGTGGCTCCACCCTGCTCCTGTAACTGCTTCACCACATCTAGCCAATTCTGGTTAGGCTGACGGATTTCTGACTGCAACCTGACCTCTGCGGCCAGACGAAAAACATCGCGATAGAGTTTTTTCATGGCAGCCATGTCTTCGCTTAACACCTGCTGTTGTGACTGCGTCACTTTATGATGCGCCAATTTGCCTTCCATCCAACCTATGCGGTAAGCCGGATGACTAGCAAGCTGGTGTCGAACCGAGGAGACCTCAGCATCATGAGCAGCAGGTTTAAGATGGGCGATGACCGTCATGTCTTTGACTCCTTGGAGGATCTATCACCAGGATGAGCAATAAGCGGGCCAACCTCTCATTCCTATCGGCCATTCGTCAGGAGATTTACGCCAATTAAATGACATACCTCTATCGCTTGCCCTGTATCAGTGCACACTAAACGCTATCGTGCAATCCTCTTGATAAATGCCCTTGATGAACAGGTTGAGAGAGACACTTAAAGTAAACTATTAAGTTAGCTTCTATCCACATTTTCTGTGGATAAGTCTGTGGGCAAATCACCTTGAGTCCCCTGAAAGCAAGCGGTGGGTTAATGTTGCATGGTTCTGAATGTTTTTTGACCAATTTATTAATGTCTTATTTTTCAAACACTTAAAAATATCAAGTAGGCATTGTTGAAAATACGGACAGAATTTCCATAAAAACCATGAGCTAGACACTTGACATCACTGGTCGTGCATAAGTTACGTTTCAGTGATGCCTCTATAAAATACGACAGAATCATGACAAGCACTCACCCTAACTATGCCTTGCATCTTCATGTTTTAGTTAAGAATTCACACACGCTTGTCAGGGACTCTTGGATGCGCTAAGGTGTTGATATGGACAACATCAAAAAATTTTCATACGGGCACCTTACCTGCTCAGGGTGTCTTTGGCTGGCGATGCTCCTGGCTCCGACCTGCTGGGCAGGCAAGGTTTATACCTTCAGAGATGCTGACGGTAATGTGTTGTTTACCAATATGGTCAATACCCAGGAAAAACCGCAAGGTCTCGACTTTAAGCGCTATCAGACCCTGGAAAAGGTGACCTACTATAAAGATAGCAATATCCACGGCTACCATGACTGGGGTGATAGTGAAGCAGCTGTGTTACCCAGCTATAGCCATAATCGTGACGCCTTTGATGGCATCATACATCGCTTTGCAACCTCAGAAGGCATGGACAGCGGCTTGGTTAAAGCAGTGATACATACCGAGTCAGGCTTCAATCCTCGGGCAAGATCCCTGCCAGGCGCCTTAGGTCTGATGCAGCTGATGCCTTCCACGGCGCGACACTACCATGTCAGCGATGCCTTTGACCCCGTACAGAACATACGTGCAGGTGTCATCCATCTACATTATCTGATCCAGCGTTTTAAAACACTGGATCTAGCTCTGGCCGCTTACAATGCCGGGGAAAAGAATGTTGAAAAATACGGCGGTATTCCACCCTTTGCTGAAACACGCGACTATGTCAAACGCGTTCTCAACCGTTACCATCATCTTTACGCCCAAGGCGTTTAAGACTAAGTAGACAAACTAGAGAGCAGCGCTTTTAAATCAAAAATCATGCTCCATGCGTAATGAAACATTATCTCGCACACCTTAATCAGGTTGCCCCTATTTGGCGTGCGGGAAGCAGGTACCTCCGTGATTCTTATACACACATACGAACACATGACCAGCTACCGGCCCTTTCACAGCAGCATGACATTAAATATTATTTAATTTCCATGAAGTTTGATCATTCCTTTCCTATAACTAGATGACATTTGTTTCATGAAAGGGAGGTCAAGCTCATGCACTTCGATAAACCACGCTTGTCTGCAATGGTATTGATTAGCCTCATGGGCGGACTCCTGACTGAACAGGGACAGGCCACCGAGATCAATTTTTCTGGTTTTGCTGACTTTACCGCCGGCGATGTTCTAGGAGGCTCCCAAAATGGTAAAAGTTCATTTAACTACCTGAATTATAAGTGCCCCTGCTTTATCTCCAACTATGAATACGCCGGCATCTACCAGAACAAAGGTTGGAATGCAGCCAATGAAAGCATGGTTGGATTACAGGCCAACGCCAAAGTCGATGACAAGCTCAGTGCCGTGCTGCAGATTGATGCGCGTGGCCTGAACGGATATCAACCCTCCGTCGATTGGGCCTATGCTTCCTACCAGCTGACCAATACCTTTACGGTACAGGCAGGGCATAAACGCCTGCCATTGTATATGTACTCCGATTATAACTATGTCGGTTACGCCTTTCCCTGGGTACGCCCACCCGTAGATCTCTATGGCTGGGAAATCTACTCCTATGATGGGGCCAATGTGCAATACAACAATGCCTTTGGCGACTGGGCCATAGCCACCAACACCTGGGCCGGCAATCAGAGCAGCCCAAACGCACCTGGCCTGACCAATGTGTACAATGGCTATACGACCGATACCTCTTGGCGGGACATCATCGGCACCAGCATCGATATCAGCAATGATTATGTGCATTTGCGCGGTGTTTATATGCAAAACAAGGTCTTCCAGGGCACACCTAACCCTGGTATACCTTCAACGCAAACAGCAGGCACACCCGATACTCCCTTATTCCCTAGCAATAATGAGCAACAGATCTGGGGTGCAGCCTTTAATGTTGACTATATGAATATGTTGTGGCGCAGTGAATACAATTTTGTGCGCCGTCCGCAAATGGGATATATCGCTCCCTCCTACCTCACAGGTGCAGGCTATAAGTGGGACGATGTGACCGCCTTGTATACTTATTCTAAGTATTGGGAGGGCACGACATCAACCACCTACCAACCCCAGCGGGATAACACCCGATCCTTCACGCTGCGTTGGGATTTTCGACCTTCAGCAGCGCTTAAAGTTCAGTATGATCTCTTTAAAGATCATTCACTCTATTCCTTCATGGGCAACAGCAAGCTGCTGACCGTTGCACTGGATTTTGTGTTCTAAGGGAGATGATCATGAATAAATACGTAGCGTTGCTCTTGCTCAGCCTTGCTCAAGTCACCATGGCCGATATTTATATAATCGTCAACCCTGCCAATCACAACACCCTGACGATCGACGATGTACGCAATATTTTTCTGGGCAAGGTCAGGAGCTTTCCCGATGGAAGCACAGCTATCGCTGTTGAACTTGCTGAAAGCTCTCCCTTACGTAAGGAATTTAACAAAAAAGTACTCAACAAAGATGACTCCCAAGTACGCGCCTATTGGGCACAAATGGTGTTTACAGGCAGAGCCACTCCCCCCAAAACGGTCGATTCCGAGGATGAATTAAGTAAACTCGTGGCAAAAAACCCTAATATTATTGGCTATGTCGGCACAGAAACCACCGGCAGTGACGTGCATGTGGCTTTGAAAAAGTAAAGCTGTTAACCACGCCCACCCCATGACTTAAGCGTCATGGAGGTGGGCCGGATCATGGATACAACGATTGAAGCTCTTATTTAACTTGTTGATTAGCTAGAAAGAACCAGGTATCCAGCACCGAATCCCTGTTCAGCGATATCGAATCTATACCCTGCTCCATCAACCACAAGGCCAAATCTGGATGATCGGAAGGTCCCTGACCACAAATACCGACGTACTTCCCTGCCTTACGACAGGCTTGTATAGCGCGAGCCAGCAAAAACTTCACCGCAGGATCACGCTCATCGAACAAGTGGGAAACGATACCTGAATCTCGATCCAGTCCCAGCGTCAGCTGGGTAAGATCATTAGAACCGATAGAGAATCCATCAAAAAATTCAAGAAACTCTTCGGCCAGCAGGGCATTGGTGGGTAATTCGCACATCATGATGATCTTGAGACCGTTCTCCCCACGGCGTAGCCCTTTCTCGGCCAGCAACTCAATCACGCGACGCGCTTCACCCGTAGTACGCACGAACGGAATCATGACTTCGACGTTATTAAGTCCCATGACATCTCGAACTTTTTTAAGCGCGCGTACTTCCAGATCAAAGCAGTCACGGAAATTGTTGGAGATATAACGCGAGGCTCCACGGAAGCCCAGCATCGGATTCTCTTCTTCCGGCTCATAG
>JAJZHP010000057.1 GCA_021804355.1 Pseudomonadota bacterium
CGCATGGCATGGCGTGTGATATCGACATCACCGCTTGAGTAAGACAAAGCAATCATAAAAGCCAGATAATCAAAATCGAGTTGGTTGGGGTTTTCTGTGCCTTGAAAACGCAGACCACGGTGTAAATCGGCGGTATCCGCTTCGACCGAGTAGTAAACCTCACCATAATAACGTCCAAAGGCAGCGTGCATGATGAGCCAGGCTTGTAAAATGGCCAGAGCACTTAAAAGCACTTCATGCCGATGGTGCAGGGAATGAGAACCCATAAAAATGCCTATGCATAGATTCGATAGCATGGTCGTGATAATGATCCAGATCAGCATGCGGAGCGGGCGACGTCTGCCACCAATACGCTGTCTGGTGTCGTCCGCATCAGCACTGAAAGCTACCAAAGCGATCATCAGCAGATAGATAAAGGCGCTGATATTCCAGCTGATCAGAAATGCCAATGTCCATGGGACCCATAGGTTAAGGAGCACAAACAATCCTAATCCCAATACAGCACTCAGACCTGTACGTGAGTTACTGTCCAGTTGCCAGGCCAAACGCATGAGCGGGTTCATGGCAAGTTCTGATGCAGCTGTTGCAAAGATTGAAGTAACTCAACACGACCGGCTGGGCTGACCATAGCAATTAGGGTCTGCAAGGGTTGTAGCATAAAGTCAGCGGGGGGGTTGAAAATCGAGGTTTTATGATCGCGTACAGCGACTATGATGTAGTGCTGGCCACGGAGTCCAAATTCATCGATGCGGCAGCTGCGAGCGTTACCAGGTACGACGAGTTCTTCAACGCGCAAGCCATCATCACTGCGCAGCATCTCATCCAAAAAATTAACCACATGCGGACGAACCATGGCAGAGGCTATACGCATGCCTCCCGTGAAATCAGGCGACACGATAGCATCAGCCCCGGCTTTTTTCATTTTAGGGATATTTCTTACATCGTGGCAGCGAGCTACTACACGGATGTCAGCATTAAGCTGTTTAGCGCTTAAGGCGATCATCAGGTTGCGCGAATCATCGCCAGTAATAGCAAAAACGCCACGTGCCTGTTCAATATTAGCCATCAGCAGCATGTCATCATCACTGGCATCACCCTGCAGAAACAGGGCATGTTGCATCGAGTCAACTTCCTGGCGAAAGGGTTCCTCACGCTCATCAATAGCCACAAAGGAGCGTTGGGTAAGACTTAACTCACGGGCCACATTGCGGCCAACTCGCCCAAAACCACAAACAATATAATGCCCTGTGAGTTTATTGATGGCTCGTTGCATGCGTGCTCTCCGAAGTCGGTCATCGATATCACTTTCAAAAAAGAACATGGTCAGGCTGGTAAAAAGGAAAGTTAGGGTTCCAAATCCCGTAATGGCCATGAGTCCCGCAAATAATCGCTGCCAAACCGTATGCAGGGCAATGACTTCATCATACCCAACCGTTGTTACCGTGATCAGGGTCATGAAAATAGCGTCTGACCATGAAGTCCCCGTAGGTGCAATGGCATGAAAGCCTGTACTACCCAAGACTAACAATCCCATAAATACGGCAATGGCCATATAGAAACGTCGCAGAATACGCGGTAGATTGCTGGGGCGGTGCAAAGACTGGTGGCGACGCAAGGCTTTTTGGTGTCGAACAGAACGCATGGTGTCCACCTGGATTCATACTGGTAGCAGCATAGCACGAGGAGGCAAGATCATGCGTCAACGAGAAGAGAGCGCAGCTGAAAGATGGGCAAGATTCCCCAGGATGGATGATGCTGCATCGTATCGCAACAGTCTGCTTAACCGGGGAACCCAGCTCTATTTTATGGGTGAGCGCATAACCGAGCCTTCGTTGCATCCGGTGATTCGTCCTTCTGTAGAGGCTCTGGCATTAACCTATGAGCTGGCTATCACTGAACCTGAGTTGGCTCAGGCCTATTCGCCCTTTATTAAGGCTCAGGTCAACAGGTTTTTGCATATCCCCATGTCTTCTGAAGACCTGGCACTTAAAGGAAAAATGCAGCGACGACTAGGGCAGTTGAGCGGTACCTGTTTTCAGCGTTGCACCGGTATGGATGCCTTGGCATCATTGCATTCGATGACGTTTGATATGGATGCGCAGTTAGGCACCCCCTACCATGAACGGTTTCTTGCCTGGTTGAGGGAAGCACAGCAGCGCAATGTTTTATTGGCAGCCGGCATGACTGATCCCAAGGGGGATCGCAGTTTGCCTCCGCATCGCCAGCATGAAGAGGATGTTTATCTGCATGTGACGGCAAGAAATGAACATGGCATCTACGTGCGTGGTGCCAAAGCGCATATGACAGGGGGGTGGAATCAGCACTGGATTTGTCTTATGCCGACCTTGAATATGTCAGCGGCGGACCAAGACTTTGCCGTGGTTGCCATGGTGCCTGGAGATGCAGCTGGAATCACTTATTTTCTGGGCAGGCAATCCTGCGATACCCGCGCTCTTGAAGGTCATGGGGAGGATCAGGGAAATGCGCAATATGCTGGTCAGGAGGTACTGGTTTATTTTGACAATGTATTCATACCTCATGATCATGTGCTGATGGATGGTGAGTATAGTTTTGCTCAGGAATTGGTTGCCCGATTTACGCAGTACCACAGGGCATCTTATATCTGCAAGACTGGATTGGGGGATGTCCTGGTCGGCGCTGCTGCCAGTTTGGCAGAGGACCATGGCGTCAACCAAGCCAGTCATGTCAAAGATAAACTGGTTGAAATGGTACATCTTAATGAGACCATAGCGGCCTGCAGTCAGGCATCCGCCTATGCTGCCCATGTTTTTCCTTCAGGTACGGCCATTAACGACGCCATGCTGGCTAATGTCTGTAAACAGAATGTCACGCGCTTTCCCTATGAAATCTCACGTTTGGCACAGGACCTGGCGGGAGGACTGATGGTCACCCTGCCGGGGGCTGCCGATCTTGCCCATGAGGAACATGGGCCTTTGCTTAAAAGGCTGTTGCAGGGAAAAGCCGGAGTGCCTGTAGATAATCGACTACGTATGCTGCGTTTGATCGAGAATATGACCTTGGGTCGTAACGCTGTGGGGTATTTGACGGAATCCATGCATGGAGCAGGTAGCCCACAGGCGCAACGCATACAGATACAACGGGGAATGCAGATTGAAAATAAAAAATGGTTGGCTCGTAAACTTGCGGGCATCGTACAGGGCTAGACGTTTCGATTAAAAATGGTGTTGTCAGTTTGCCTGCTAGTTCATCTGCTTTAGACTAGGCGCTCAGGTAAGTTGCATTCTTTTATGGGGTGGTTGGCAGGGAGTTTTAATATGCGTAGGGTTATTTTTAATCAGAAAGGTGGTGTAGGTAAATCCAGCATCACAGTCAATCTGGCTGCCATGGCGGCTAGTCGAGGTAAACGAACCCTGATTCTTGATCTGGATCCGCAATGCAATGCCAGTCAGTATGTACTGGCCGATAAACTTACCCCGGGTCGAGAGAGCGTTGAGTTAAATCCCAATATTGGTCAGTTCTTTGTGCAAACCTTGTCATTCAAACTGAAAGAGAGACCCCTGTCGGACTATGTGCATGCAACCGCTTTTGAAAACCTGAGCATCATTCCTTCTAATGCCGAGCTCATGGAAATTGAGCAAATGCTGGAGTCTAAACACAAGATATATAAATTGGCCGGCGCATTGAAACAGCTATCACGTCAGTATGATGAGGTTTTTATCGATACGGCGCCTGCATTTAATTTTTTTACCCTGTCTGCTTTGATAGCAGCAGAGACCTGTCTGATTCCTTTTGACTGTGATGCATTTTCCCGGCGAGCCCTCTATACCTTGCTGGAAAATATTCAGGAAACACGCAGTGACCACAATGATGAACTGAAAGTTGAAGGGATCATCGTCAATCAATTTCAGCCGCGTGCCAGCTTGCCACAAAAATTGGTCGAGGAACTAAGAGTCGAGGGGCAACCTGTTATGCGCACCATGCTGTCTTCTTCGGTGATCATGCGTGAATCGCATGAACGTTCTTTGCCACTGATACATCTGGCGCCACGACATAAATTAACGGAAGAATTTGGCGCCCTGTACGATGAATTGCAAGATTAATGGCCCTGTCTTCAGGACAGGGTTCGCAAGTTCTTGAATGCGGCTAAGGCATGTAGTCGGGCCTGATCATGACGGATGATGGGCCAAGGATAGCTGTCAGTCAGGGGATGGCTGCCGGGAGGGCAGTGTAATCGTTTGGGGGGTATAGGGGCTAGCTCGGGTAGCCAAGTGCGTATAAACAAGCCATCCGGATCGAAGCGCTGACTTTGTGTCCAGGGATTAAAAATGCGAAAATAAGGTACGGCATCCACTCCGGTGGATGCTGACCATTGCCAGCCGCCATTGTTGGCTGCCAGGTCACCATCAATCAGGTGTTGCATAAACCAGCGTTCTCCCCAGCGCCAGTCCAACCAAAGATCCTTGACTAAAAACATGGCCGTGACCATACGTAGCCGGTTATGCATCCATCCGGTCTGGAGCAGCTGGCGCATGGCTGCATCGATAAGGGGAAAGCCTGTACGGCCCTGACACCAGGCTTCAAAGTGATCGTTTCGCTTGCTCCAGATCAGACCTTCTGTGGAAAGATCAAAGGCGCGGTGCCGTCCGACACGCGGGTAATCCACCAGAATGTGTTTAAAAAAGTCGCGCCAGGCGAGTTCGCCTAACCAAGTGTCGCGGCCAGATCCTGGTGGAGTCGCAAGAGCCTGATGCAAAGCCATGCGCGGGGATAAGGAGCCGTTAGCCAAATAGGGAGACAGTTGACTGGTTCCTGGCTGGGAAGGAATATCGCGCAGTGTGGCATAGTCATGGATGCGCTCGTTGCAGAAAAGTTCTAACCGCTGCAAGGCCTCATCTTCCCCGGCAGGCCACGGCCAAGAAGAGACTTCGGGTATCCAGCCCGGCAGAGGATGTGGGATAGGGTCACTGAGCCGTAGGGACTGGCGGCGAGGTTGCGGTGCGGCCAGTGGTGTTGGCAGGGTGGGTACGACCTGCAGCCAACGACGTTTAAAGGGAGTGAAGACCTGGTAGGGGTCTCCTTGTGGTCGATGCAGGTTGCCCGGGGGCACTATGCAGGCGTCCTCGTAAAAACGCATGTTGATATTCAAAGCGGTGAGCGCTTGGTTGACGGCGCGATCACGTTGTAATTCATTAGGGCCGTGTTCTACATGCAGCAGTACTTCCTGCATACCTATATCGCTAGCTAGCTGGATAAACAAAGCGGGTATATCAGCATCGGCAGCGACCTGACGAAGCAGCAGTGGAATACCCAGCTGTATCAGCCGCTGACGCAACTGAATCAGGGTACGAAGATCAAAATCCACTTTAATGGGTGCAGTATCATGAGCTAGCCAAGCCCCTTCATTCATGACATATAGCGCTATCACCTCGTCATCAGGATGCCGGCAGGCAGCGCTCAGGGCTGCATGGTCATGGGTGCGTAAATCTTGTCGGAACCAGACCAAACGTCTCGCCATGATGTAGTCTCAAAACAAATAGGGGTTGGGGTCATCGGAGCCGGCGCCCCTGATAAATGCATGATTATACAAAGACCGTTGCGATCTTGACATCAATCTTGCATGGCATTTCAGATACAGCTTACTTTATGATATCAGGTTGATTGACTTCGGTGGTTATTGATGAAAAGTTTGCATCCTTTACAGTTGGAAGGAACGCATCGTTTGCCCCCGGAACTTCCTGTGGCCTTGTTAACCCGTCATTCAGTTCGGGAGCAGGCGGATAGTACGATGGCGGGTTATCATGTGCCTCTGACGGCGGAAGGTGTGCAGTTAGCTGAAGCGTGGGGTAGGCAGCTACCCAGGCCGGTGTCGGGTTGCTGGTCTTCACCGGTAGGGCGTTGTCGTGATACGGCATCCGCCTTATTGCGGGGAGCCGATCAGCTTATGCCGGTAGAGTTATCGCCATTGCTGGTAGAGCCCGGCTGTTTTGTCCATGACGCTCAGGCTGTTTTGCCTCGCTTTTTTGAACTGGGTCCGGTGGCTTTTGCCAACCTGCATCTTTCAGAACCCTTGGAAGGTATTCATCCGCCTCAGGCGGGCGTGTTACGGATACTTGAACATATTCAGGCTTCTCTAGGCGAGGCCGGCACGATGAGTATACATGTGACCCACGACACCATTCTGGCTGCCTTTATTTATGGCCTTATGGGGTGCTCCTCCCTGAGCGGGGAGGATTGGCCATGGATGATGGAAGGCGCCTGGGTATGGTTGAAGGATCATGAGGTATTCTGGATTTGGCGTGGCCGGTATGGTCATCGTTTGTTGAGCGAATTGAAATGACTAACGTAGCACTGCATATCAGCGACCTGCACAAGGTTTACCGCAACGGTACCCAGGCCCTTTCGGGCTTACATCTGGATGTCGAGGAGGGAGAATTTCTTGCCCTGCTGGGTCCCAATGGTGCGGGTAAATCGACGACCATTGGGATTTTAAGTTCATTGGTCACCAAAACCAGCGGTACGGTGAAGATTTTTGAGGATGATATCGATATCAACCTGTCCCGTGCCAAGAGGCATCTGGGCGTGGTGCCACAAGAGTTTAACTTTGGTCAGTTCGAGAAGGTTCTGGATATTGTCGTCACTCAGGCAGGTTATTATGGAATACCTCGTCGTATAGCGCTGGAGCGTGCCGAACATTACCTCGGTCTTTTGGGGTTATTTGAGAAGCGTCATGTGATTGCCAGGCAATTATCAGGGGGTATGAAGCGTCGTTTGATGATCGCCCGCGCCTTGGTGCATGAGCCTCGTATCTTGATTCTGGATGAACCTACCGCTGGCGTGGACATCGAATTGCGTCGTTCCATGTGGGAGTTTCTAACGCAGTTGAACCGCGCAGGAACCACTGTCATTCTGACTACGCATTATCTGGAAGAAGCTGAAACTTTATGTCGACGAATTGCCATCATTGATCATGGTCGTATTGTTGAAAATACGGATATGAAATCCCTGCTGGCTACACTCCATTCAGAGACGTTCATATTGGATTTACGCCAGGATTTAGGGGAAGCGGTCGAACTGCCGGGTTATACCTTCAAATCAACCGATGTCCGCACCTTGGAAGTGACCGTTCCGCGAGATAAAAACATCAATGATGTCTTTAAGGGCCTCAGTGCTCAAGGCATTGAGGTGATGAGCTTGCGTAATAAAGCCAACCGGCTTGAGGAGCTTTTTGTGGCGCGTGTTGAGCGTAATCTTACCTCGACGGGAGGTCAGTCCTGATGAATGCCTATGCCAGCTGGATTGCTTTCAGTACCTTGCTAACCAAAGAAATTCGCCGATTTATGCGTATCTGGGTGCAGACCCTGCTGCCGCCGGCGATTACCATGTGCTTGTACTTCATTATTTTTGGCAACTTGGTCGGTAGCCGCGTAGGACACATGGGCGGTTTTGATTATATGCAATTTATAGTCCCGGGCTTGATTATGATGGCCGTGATACAGAACAGCTATGCCAATGTGGTTTCCAGTTTTTACAGTGCCAAGTTTCAGCGCAGTATTGAGGAACTGCAAGTCGCTCCCGTGAGTAATTTCCTTATTCTTACCGGGTATGTGACCGGAGGAGTTATCCGGGGCTTGATGGTGGCGTTGATTGTTACCCTGCTTTCCTTGTTTTTTACCCATTTACACCTGGTTCATCCCGGTGTGGTGATTTTTACGGTAGTCTTGACAGCTTTTATGTTTTCTTTAGGTGGCTTTATCAATGCCATTTATGCCAAGAGTTTTGATGACATCAGCATTGTGCCTACTTTTGTTTTAACGCCTTTGACTTACTTGGGGGGGGTGTTTTATTCCGTGCATTTGTTATCTCCTTTTTGGCAGCAGGTCACCTTGTTAAACCCCATTATTTACATGGTCAACGCCTTTCGGTATGGGGTTTTAGGGGTGAGTGATGTGCCTGTGACCAAGGCCATGGTCGTACTGACGTTATTAGCTATCTTGCTCTATGGGTATGCCTTAAAGCTGTTGCATGATGGCACCGGCTTGCGTGAATGAGGTAATGCTATGGATGCTCATTTTTTAGCCAAAACGCCCTTGGGGCAGATCAGTGCCTATCCCTCGACCTATGACCCTGGTTTATTGGTGGCCTTGCCTCGTGATGAGGGGCGTATCTCGCTCGGCTTGACTGATGATCTTCCCTTTTATGGTGTTGATATCTGGAATGCCTATGAGGTGTCTTGGCTGGATGATACAGGTAAACCTGTCGTCGCTATGGCTGAAATACGTATTCCGGCGGATTCCCCCTGCATGGTTGAATCGAAGTCCTTGAAGCTCTATTTGTGTTCCATGCATCAGCACACATGGGCGAGTCCTTGGGATTGGATTCATGCGGTCATAGTTGACTTACAGCGTGTTGTGGCTGCGCCAGTGGAGGTGAAGCTGATGCCTCTGAGCTCAGAGGAGATCAGGCTGGGCGAACTGCCAGGCGACTGCCTGGATCATTTGCCGGTTCGGCATACGGCTACCGTGCCGGATCCCGCCCTGTTAACCAGTCAGACAGGTACTTTTGTTGAAGCCACCTGGCACTCTCATCTGTTTAAGTCCAATTGTCCGGTGACGGGTCAGCCCGACTGGGCAAGCGTACTCGTGCATTATCGAGGAGCTTGTATAAAGGCTGAAGGCTTATTGGCCTATTTGCTTTCATTCAGGCAACATGCTGATTTTCATGAACATTGTGTTGAAAGCATTTATATGGATATCTGGCGGCAATGCCATCCGGAAGCCCTCAGTGTTTATGCACGATATACCCGTCGTGGCGGTATTGATATCAATCCCTTTCGCAGTAACTTTGAGCAGGCTCCTGCTAATATCCGCTTATTTAGGCAATAAGTAGAACCGGATAGCCTGTTTTCGTACAATTAATAGCGTAACTTATTGATTTTGTTATACGCTGATTAAAACACCACCCTGCAAAAGGGTTGAGCTTCGGCAGCCCCTGCATAAGTGCAAATGCCGGTGATTCGTGCTAAGGTAATACCTAACGATACCTTATAGGAAGCCCCCATGACCACAGCAACGGTTCGTCCTGTGGCGATCAAGATCGACGAGGACACCAAGGCTCGTATAAAGCGCCTGGCCGACGCGCGTCACCGTACATCACACTGGTTGATGCGCGAGGCCATTAGCCAATACGTCGAGCGCGAAGAGAAGCGCGAGTCGTTCCGTCAGGATACGCTCAAGGCGTGGGAGGACTACTGCACGACGGGTCTGCACGTCATGGCAGCAGAGGCCGATAACTGGCTTGCGCAGCTCGAACAAGGGAACGATGTCGAGCCGCCTGAATGTCACGCCTGAGTTGGTCGCCGCAAGCACTGCTCGATGTGCAGCGCATCTATCGTTTCCTGACCAGCAAGAACATCGACGCAGCCAAACGCGCCGTCAAGGCCATCCGGCAAGGGGTGAAGGTGCTCGGCCAGCAACCTAGCATCGGCCGGCCCATTGAAGACATGCCTGACGAGTTCCGCGAGTGGGTGATCGACTTCGGTGATAGCGGCTATGTAGCTCGCTACCGGCTCGATGCCGACGAGGTTGTGATTCTGGTCGTGAGGCACCAGCGCGAGGCCGGCTATTACTGACAAGACACCGACGACATGAGCGCACAGTACAAGCCCGCGATGGTAAAGGTGTACGAGTCCCGCTACGAGCACTACCCTCAGCAGCTAGCCCATCCCAACGATGCTGGCAATGTGCTTGGGTTGGATGCTTACGTTCCATCATAAGACTTGCGATTTTGATCAAAACTGCGAGAATGGCGACCTTCGTAACAAGCAGGGATGATGCAAGATGTCTGCATATTTTGCCTTCAAAGCCGAGCCAGGGCTGGCAACCGATTTAGAATACGTATTAGCTCGTCTGGATGAACACTCACCCGAGCCGCAAGCTGAACTTTACGTCAAGATGTCCATGGAATTTACCGATAGCGTATTAAAAACCATTTTGCTCGATCTGGTTAAGGCTATGGGTAGTAAGTCAGGTATTCTTGAGCAATTAGCGGGTGTACTGCGTGGCACGATGCATATGCTGTTACGACAGTTACTGAGCAAGCGCTCCAATAGCGAGCTGGAAAAGGCGGCAGTCTATGTCCATGCTCGCCGTCGTTACCGGAACGGTGACGTCTATATTGCCATACCAATTCCCGATACTCTGCGAACTCATTTTGAAACGGTATTTACCGAGATCGATGCCGGTCGTGGGGAAAGCAATCGAGAGGAATTGCGCGTGGCCATGTCACAGTTTGTTGATCAGGCTGTGGTCTCTTATTTTGATGAATTCGTAGCAGCTCTGCAACCGGGATTCATCTTAGGCAAAGCCGCTGGTATGGCCCGGGCTACGATAGCCAAGGGTGCCCACGCAGCCATGAATAAAATGATACCGCAACTGACTCAGGCTGAACTGCAGGGGATGGCTGATTATTTTGACCAGTTTTTGCTCAGTGACCCAGAAATCACTGTGAAGCCGTAAGTTTGATGAATTTGCCGAAGCTTGCGGGCAGCATGGCCCTTGCATGAGCTGGCTGTGCTGGCATAATGCGCCGGAGCTTTAGATGAGTACGCTGATGTGACTATGTATTTTGCCTTTGCTGCCGGGGATGAGTTGCAAAATAATTCCATCCTGCTGCTCAATCATTTTGATCAGTGTGATCCGGCTCCCCAGGATGCCTTGTTTATCAAAGTAGCTAGTGCTTTTGCCGATGTGGTGATACAGAACTTATTGCTTAACATGGTGCACAATATGGAAGGCGAGAGTCGAGCTGCTCGTATTCTCGATAAGTTGGCTGGCATCATCAAGGGAACGGTCCATGTCCTGGTGAAACAGACTTTGCATAAAAAAACCAATGAGGAGCTTTTGCCGCTGGTTAATTTTGTGCGAGCTCGCCGCTTGGTAGTGCAGGTAGAAGGGCAGGATAAAGATTTTGTATGTTTCCCTATGCCTTTGGATCTGGCTGATCATTTCGCCAAAATTTTTCATCATGTCGATAAGGGCGATGTGGAGTCACAGCGTCAGCCTTTGCGTGATGCCATGCTGAGGTTTTCTGAACTGGCGCATTTTCATTTTTATGATGAACCTACGCAAATCATGAACCTGGGATTTATAGCGCGTAAGGCCGTCGCGTTGGGAAGCAGTACCATCAAAAGTGGTTCCAGATCTTCCATTACGCAGATCTTTCCTCAGTTGTCGAAACAAGAAATTATCGATTTTGTGACGTATTTTCGGCCGATGTTTATCGAGGCTGATGATTAAGAGGAGCAGCTGATATTCAGGTGACGACCCCATTCCGGTGGGGGAGCAGCATAGTCATCATGATCAGGATGCTCATCAAAGGGTTGAGTTAGCAGGTGTATCAGTGTGTCTGTTTCACGCATGTCGCCGCGTTCAGCAGCCTCGATAGCGCGTTGAGCTAGGTAGTTGCGTAGTACAAACTTGGGGTTGCATGCTCGCATTTGTTGCTGGCGTTCGGGGGTACTCCGTGTTTCCTGCTTTAAGCGCAGCAGGTAGTGCTGACTCCACGTATCCCAGCCAGAGGGATCGATAAGTTCATCGCGGTAGGCCCAGGGTGACGTACCATCAAAAGCGCAAAGCGCACGAAAAAAACAGGGGTAATCCACCGATGATTTCGCCATCCAGGTCAGCAAATCAGCGATCAATACCGCATCGGCGGGGTGGTCCTGTTGCAAGCCCAGCTTGTTGAGCATGCGGCGTTGATAGCTTGATAAAAAACGCGGTTCATAGGCTTGCAAGGCTTCTATCAGGGTTTGCTGCTGAGTTAAGGGTGACCATGCATGGGCCAGAGCATTGAGATTCCACAAAGCGATAGAGGCTTGGCGATGAAAGGCATAACGTCCGCCCTCATCGCTATGGTTGCTGATCAGTCCCGGTTCATAGGTATCCATAAAAGCATAGGGTCCATAATCCAGGGTATAACCCAGCAGGGACATATTGTCGGTGTTCATAACGCCATGCGTGAAACCGACGGACTGCCAGGCCGCCATTAAATCAGCAGTACGGATAACCACCTCATGCAGGAGCGCGTCATAAGGATGGGCTTGTTCTAATAGATCAGGCAGATAGTGCTCTAGTACATGGTCAGCTAACTGAGCCAGTTGCTGATACTCTCTCCGATAAAAAAAATGCTCAAAATGACCAAAGCGCAGATGACTAGGTGCTATACGTAGAATTTGTGCTGCGGGTTCACGTCGTTCCCGCTGTACCGTAGCCGGTGAGCCTAGCAGACATAGTGCCAGGCTGGTGGGAATGCCCAGGCCATGCATGGCCTGACTGGCCAGGTATTCGCGCAGGCTGGAGCGTAACACTGCGCGGCCATCGCCCATGCGGGAATAGGGTGTACGGCCAGAACCTTTAAGGTGTAAATCCCACAGCCCGGAGGGGGTATTTATCTGGCCTAGCAGCAAGCCTCGTCCATCGCCAAGATCCGGATTATATTGACCAAATTGATGGCCGGCATACACCATGGCCAGTGGTTCTGTGCCTGGCCAAACCTGTGCACCGGACACGATGGCTGCCAAGTCGCTACGTTGCAGTTCAGAACTATCTAGCCCCAGTAGGCGGGCAACTGAAGCATTGATATGCAATAGCCGGGTATCTGGCAGGGGAGAGCAGGCCATCGGAGTATAAAATGCCGGGGGTAACCGGCGGAATACATTATTAAAATGCAAGCTCTCCAGGGTGGTCATTGGACTCAGGCAATCCTAGCCGAAAGCAGCAAAAGTCGCTTATATTGCTCTCGCAGCCGTGTTTCCAGTTCGCCAAGGCGTTGATGAATCTGGGTATGCTCCCAATGCTGTTGCAGTTCATGCTTGGTGATACGGTAGCGCTCTTCCTGGATACTGGTCCATTCATTAAGGGCTGCCATAAAGGTTTCGTACTCAGCCGCCATGCGTAGTTTCAAAGGCTCCAGCGCAGCACTCATCCCAGCTTGTGCCAGTCCGCGTTCCGTTCGGCTAAATAGCAAAGTCAGTTGTGCTCGTTGGATGGCGAACTCGGAAGCCCGCTTAAGATTGCGGGTCAATCCTACCCAGGATAAGGCCAGTATCAGCCATTTGGTAGGGTCCCATTGCCACCACTTGATGCCATTACGGTAATCATACTGAAAGAGGTGGTGAAAATTATGATAACCCTCGCCCCAGGTCAGCCAGGCAAGAATAGCATTGTCGCGAGCTGTATTCTGCTCAGTATAAGGTTGATGTCCCCACCGGTGAGCCAGGGAGTTGATAAAGAAAGTGACATGGTGGCAAATCACCAGACGTAAAAAACCAGAGAGCAGCAAGCTGGCTACGATATGGCCGGTGATGCATCCAGCAGCTAAAGGAAACCCCAGATTAGTGAGTAAGGCCAAGGGCAGATAAAAACGGTGCTGGAACTGTAACCAGGGGTCATTGAGCAGATCACGCGCATTATCAAGATGTGGCGTGCCGCTGGGATAGTTTCGTAACATCCATCCTATATGAGAAAACCAGAAGCCCCGGGTAGCCGCGTAGGGGTCGAGGTCGCGATCATCAACATGGCGATGATGCGTGCGATGACCGGATGCCCAGGTGATGACACTGTTTTGTACCGCCATGGTTGAAAATATCAGTAACCCAAGCTGTACCGGTTTACTGGCTTCATAGCTGCGGTGAGCCCAGAGGCGGTGATAACCAGCGGTGATGCCAAGACCGTTGGCTGCGATAAAAAAAAGCATGAAAGCCAGGTCGTTACCAGCAAAACCATGGACCCAACCATACCAGGGAACACCAATAACGGTGACCACCGTCGTGATCGTAAACATGAGGGTGGTGCTTAACAACAGCGGGGGGGACTTTTCAGTCACAACGAGGGATTCCTAATTTACTGAACACTTGTATATTATCAGTTCGTGGGAAAAAACTCATCTTTACGCAGCAGGGTTCGACGTAACAGAACGAGGCTAGTGTTTAAAACTTTTGACTCAGCCCTAGGCTGGCGACCCAACGTGGAAATAGCTGATAGCCGCTGAATGGGCTTGCCGGGGGCATGGTAGGAAGCCATACAGGCAGGTGTTGTATAGTGTAAAACTCATGCCGGGACTTAGGCTCTTGGAATTTCCACTTCAACCAAAGTGCCTGAGGTATGCAGGCAAGAGGCTAAACTTACGCGCGCGCCATGGGTATCAGCGATTTCCTTGACGATAGCCAGACCTAAGCCGGTGCCTTCGGAACTGACATGCTGGCCACGGTAAAAGCGCTCAAAAATCCTATCGACGTCAGAGGCATTAATGCCACTGCCGGCATCTTCTATATGAATGACAATGCTGGATCCTCTCTGCATGGTGCGGATCTTGACTTGAGAGTTATGAGGGCTGTAGCGCAGTGCATTATCGATCAGATTGCCTAGCATTTCCGTCAACATGACAGCATGTCCCTTAATCTTCAGATCATCGACCAGAGTTACCTGCAGGGTGGTATGTCGAGTTGTGGCCAGCGGGGTATAGGCATCGATAACCTGGTGAAGCAACGCTGAGAGATCCAAGGTAGTCATGTCGATGGGTAAGCCTGGTTCGGCCCGCGACAGGCTCAGTAATTGGGTGACCAGACGGGACATACGCAATACCGATTGGTGCAATCGTTGCAGTATGGGTGGCTGTTGTTCGACAGGACAGTCCAGCAGTTCGGCTTCGATGAGTACCCGCATCCCTGCCACAGGAGTACGCAGTTGATGGGCAGCGTTGGACACCAAACGTTTTTGTGATGTGTAACTGGCTTCAAAACGCTGAATCAGCGTATTAAAGGCGGAGGTTAAGGGGCGTACTTCATCAGGTACGGTATCGGTGGGCAAGGGATGGAAGTCCAGACTGGAGCGTTGGTTGACCGTTTCGGATAAACGCAGCAGGGGACGCAGGGCTCGATGTACAGCCAGCCATACGACCAGTATCGCCAGCAATAAAAAAAACAGGACAGGGGCAATGCTTTGTTGAAGGATTTGGCGAGCCATGACTTGGCGTTTTTTTAAGGTTTCAGCAACTTCGACTATGACCGGTTGTGTGCTGTCACCTTCGGCATAAATGCGTGCCGCGGAAATGCGTATTGCTATGCCCTGATGCTGGCCATCAAAAAAGACCGGTACTTCATCGCGGGCATAGAGCACCGGACCTAAGGGTAGGGTGGCATCGCCTTGTAGAGTGCGGCCATCCAAGGTTTTGACAGCATAGTAGATGCTGTCCATGGGATCCACTTCCAGCATGCGTCGGGCGATTGGGGGAAGGTCGACCGTCACATGGCCGGCATGGGCATGTACCAGAATACCTAAGGTCAGGACAGTGTCGTACAGTGCCCGGTCATAGACAGTTTCTGAAATACGGATGCTGCGATAGTAAGCATTCAGACTGATCACGCCCAACAGGGTTAACAAAGGTATCAGGAGCCAGGCCAACAGATTTCTTTTAATGGAGGGGGGCGTCATGGCTGCACTCTGTAATCAGGTAGCCGGCTCCGCGTACGGTCTGGATGGCAATGCCGTAGGGTTCAAGTTTTTTTCTTAGTCGAAAAATTGAAACTTCAATGGCGTTGCCACCCAGCTCATTATCCCAGGAACTGAAGCGCTGTATTAAATCGTCTTTGGGTACCAGACGGCCTGGGTGGCGGAGAAGAACTTCCAAAAGCATATAATCACGCGGTGTGATTTTAAGGAGCTCATCACCTACGGAAACGCTGCGATTGCGGGTATCTACTTGTAATTGTCCGCAGGACAGCATGGCAGAGGCGCCACTACCCCGACGCAACAGAGCACGCACCCGTGCTGAAAATTCTTCCATGGAAAAGGGTTTGACCAGGTAATCATCAGCGCCGGCATCGAGGCCATCGACGCGATCAGTAATGCTGTCACGTGCTGTGAGCAGCAGTACCGGTGTCTCTACTTGGCGCAAACGTAAGGCTTTGAGTACTTCTAGCCCCGACATGCGTGGTAAGCCGATATCCAGGATAACCAGATCATAACGTTGAGTGAGCAGGATATGATCAGCTGAGTAACCGTTTTCGACCAGTTCCACCGTATGGCCCTGCTTGTGCAAACCCAACTGGATGCCATAACCAAGATCCGCATCATCCTCAACCAGTAGTATACGCATGGGTCAATAATTCCTTGAAACCTGTCCTTTGGTAAGGAAGCTGTAAGCAAGCCTGAAGTAAGCTGCTGCCACGTCAATGTCGATGTGTACACATCATTGCTGAGCGTGATTCACCATGAGTAAGTATAACCGTGCCCCGCTGTTCG
>JAJZHP010000156.1 GCA_021804355.1 Pseudomonadota bacterium
ATTGCAAGGTTTGCACATCCAGTTGATGGACCTGGTAGCGGGCTTCAAGTACATTCAGCCTGTCGGTAGCTCCATTTTTCTGGCGTTGCTCTTGCAATGACAGCGTTTGGCTGGCTACCCCCTGGGCATGATCCTGAATCTCTGCTGCTTCAGCATCATGCTGTAAATTCTGCAGGTTATCAGCTACTTGGGCAAAAGCGGTAAGGACAGTCTGCTGGTAATGGGATGCCAAGGCTTGCATGGCATCGATGGCCGCTTGTCGTTCACGCCGTAGTCTCCCCCCGTCAAATATTGGCGCTACCAACCCACCTGCCAAACCCCAGGCTTCGCTGGCACTCGAAAATATCTGGCTTGGGGTAGTTGATTGCTGACTGAAGTTGGCCTGCAAGGTAATCTGTGGGTACAGACGCGAGGTGGCCACCCCTACGGCTGCCGTAGCAGCATGCAATTGTGCCTCGGCCGCGAGGATATCAGGTCGGTGATGCGCCAACTCCGAAGGCAATCCCAGAGGAACTTGTGCCGGTAAGGCTAATACGGCCCATTCGATCTTTGGCCAGCTTGCTTGCGAGGGTACCTGCCCCAAAAGTATAGCCAGAGCATCCTGTGATTGTCCCAGTGCTTCCTGTAAAGCCGGTAGCCTGGAGCTATCATGTATCCTAAGCTGATCAGCTTGCAATTTATCAAGTTGCGTCATGCTTCCAGCTGCCAACGCTGACTGGACTAGGTTAAGCCGCTCCTGGTCATCTTGTAATAAGGTCTTTACTCCAGCGATTTGTGCCTGTAGTGCCGCTACCTTGATCGCCAGGATCACCGCCTCCCCTGTCACCGCTAAATGCGCCGCCTTTAATTGCTGATGCTGGAATTCCACCCAGGCTTGCTGCTGTTCCACGGATCTGGCCAGTCCCCCGGTATAATCCAGGGCATAGCTTACTGTGGGCCCCAGTGAAAAATAGGTAAAGGGTGGTGGCTTGACCATAGGCCCCAGGAATTCAGCGCCGTAACGCGAGCGCCCAACATCAGCCGTCATATCTACTTGCGGTTGACGCGCCGCTTTTGAAACAGCGACACGTTCCTGAGCCTCCGCCAGAGAATAACTCGCCGCTTTCAGCCCTGGATTATTACGCCATGCCTGCTGCACAATTGCGTTAATGGCTGGTGACTTAAACATCTGCCACCAAGCCTCTTCCAGACGCTGACCCTGTACTAATTGCTGGGCTGGCATAGCAACGGCTGCCGGCAGACTTTGGGGGTCATGGGCTGTGTAGGCTGAGGGCTGAGGAGTCGCTGGGCGGTGATAGTTCGGTCCCACGCTGCTACAGCCTGTAATCATGGCCAACAACAGCGTGGCCGGCCCCATGGGTCTTGCTTTCATTCGATCACCACAGGTTCAGTGTTTTTATTAGTCTTGCCATTTTTCAGCAAGGCGACCAAGGGCAGAGCCCCCAACGTCAAAAGCATCATCAGATAAAAGTCATTATTGTAGGCAATCATGGCAGCCTGCCGACTAACCATAGCATTCAAATGCGCGAGCCCCGATACCGAACTCATAGCGGTGGTGCTTAGCGCATGCAGTCCTTGCTGAAAAGGTGTCACTTGCTCCGCCAGCCGTGCATGCATGATCTGCGTATTACGGGTTAACAGGCTTTCCACCACCGAAATACCTATGCTGCTGCCGACATTGCGCACCAGACTGAACATGGCTGTGCCCTCATTGCGGTAGGCCGTCGGTAACGTTGCAAAAGTAATGGCCGCTAAAGGCACATAGACCAAGCCCGTGCCCAATCCTTGAGTCAGTCCCGATAAAATGACCATGGAGCTGCTCATCTGCAAGAAAAAATGAGTCATCTGCAGCAGTGAAAATGCGGTTAATGCTAAGCCTATGGCGATAATAAGCCGAGTATCTATCTTGCCCATCATGCGGCCCACGATAAACATGGCTACCAGTGTTCCAATACCACGGGGAGCTGTCACCAACCCGGTCAGTACCACCGGGTAACCCATGAGATCCTGTAACAGCGGTGGCAGCAATGCCAGGGTGGCAAATAGCACTACACCCACGACAAAGATAAAGATATTACCGGTTAGAAAATTACGATCCTTAAATAAGGCGGGACTGATAAAGGGGGTTTTGGGGGTCGTCAGCAAATGCACTATAAACAGATAGAGCGCCAGCCCAGCTACAGCTGCTTCAAGACGTATCTCTGTAGAACTGAACCAATCCATGAGCTGACCGCGGTCCAACATCAATTGAAATGAACCTATGGCCAAACTTAAGGTCGTAAACCCGAACATATCAAAAGGCGACTTGCGCAAGGGCGTTTCGTGCATAAAGGAAACTATGCCGAGATATGAGAGTATGCCAAAGGGAACATTGATATAAAAAACCCAGCGCCAATTATAATGTTCAGTTAACCAGCCCCCCAGAGCAGGCCCGAGGATAGGCCCCACCGTAACACCCATGACCCATATCGCCATAGCACTGGAGTGTTTATGCGGAGGATTGATGTCTAGCAACACCGCTTGTGACATCGGTATCAGTGCAGCTCCAAACAAGCCCTGGAACATACGTGCAACAACAATTTCAGGCAGGGACTGAGCCAGACCACAGAGCGCAGATGCCAGGGTGAACCCAACGATCGAGGTGAGAAATACGCGGCGACGCCCTATCTGCCCGGCTAACCATCCACTGAGGGGCGTCATGATGGCAGCGGCTATGATGTAGGAGGTTAACACCCAGGTCATTTGATCTTGCGTAGCAGAAAGTGATCCCTGGATTCGGGGCAAGGCAACGTTGGCAATGGTATTATCCAGCGCCTGCATGATGGATGCCAGCATAACCGACAGGGTGATCCACCGATGTCTGGCCTTACTTAAGGTTCCCGTCACGGCCTGAGATCCTGCGTTGCCAGTTTGAACAGATGACGCTGGTAGCCCGTATCCACGATGACATTGGCACTTAAACCTTCCCGCAAGATGCAAGCCCTATCGGGCTGTATCAACTCAATACGCACAGGAAGACGCTGCACCACTTTCACCCAATTACCCGTTGAGTTTTCAGGTGGTAATACCGAGAACTGTGATCCGGTACCCGGACTTAGGCTCACCACACGGCCATGTAGCGTATGGCCCGCACAGGCATCTATCGTGATCGTAGCCGGCTGTCCAGGTTGCATATGGCCCAGTTGATCTTCCTTGAAGTTGGCTTCTATCCAGGTATCGTGTGTCATGACCAGGGCAAAGATGGGTGTCGATGCCGCGATGGCATTACCTACCTGTACCTCCTCAACATGCGTCACGATACCATCGGCTGGAGCATGCACGGTGGTATATGAAAGATTGAGCTTGGCCCGTTGCAAATTGGCTAGAGCTTGTTTGACTTCCGGGTGCTGGTCAGCTTTTATTTCAACATTACCTGCCAGATCAGCCACCTCAGCATTCATCTGCTGGTTAGTGCTCTCTACATGGCTACGCGCCTGATTTCTAGCTTCTGTGGCTTGATCAACCTGGGCTTGCGACGATACGCCTGCACGAAAAAGTCGTAACTGCCTGTCCAACTCATTTTGCGTATAACTTAGCGTTTCCAACGCAGCGTTCCGATCAGCCTGGGTCTGTCGGTAATGCGCTTTCATGGTGGTAATTTTCATGCGCGCCGCAACAAGTTCTGCTGTAGCTTTCTCAACAGCGATAAGAAATGACGCATCATCCAGATGCAAAAGCACCTGCCCGGCCTTAACTTCCTGATTGTCCGCAACCTCGATATCCTTGATGCGGCCAGCAACATCTGCACTGATCGACACCCGTGCCGTCTTGATATAGGCATCATCTGTACTTTCATAACGACCACTGGTCAAGTACATATACCCCGCGCCCATTAGCATAACCAGGACGCCTAAAAGCATTAGCATGATACGGACGTAGCTTTTATCTTGAGCTGTCGATGGCTCAGGAGTTGTGTTGGTCATGGTTATTCAGCCTCTCTAGCTGTGCAGATCAACCCTAGCCTCTTCAGGAGATAGGGGTGTTGTAGGCATGGTTTCAATTCGACATAAGTTGTCATGTAGCCGCTGCAGGGTTTTTAAGAAGCTGTCGCGCTCCTCTGCGCTGATACCGGCAAAAGTCTCAGCTCGGGTCA
>JAJZHP010000157.1 GCA_021804355.1 Pseudomonadota bacterium
ATCACAAGCCGAATTTGTCTGCCTAAGCTGCGGGAACACCGACCATGCGGATCACAACGCGGCAAAAGTTATTGCCATGCGAGGTGTGCGGCAACTGCTAGCCGGTAAGTGTATTCAGAAGGAAAAGGAGCGGTGCAGAATCACAAGGATCCAGGTAGGGGCGGAAGGCTCCGAACCGGCTGTGGAAGCACGGCCCACGCTTGGTGAGATCGAGGTAAGTCGTGGTGGTGGTAATTCCATCTCTGCGCTCTGGTCGTTGACCCAAGAAACCCCCGCTACAACGTTGCAAGGCGTTTAGCGGTGGGAGACTTCATCTGCTTAATTTAGGTGTGACCGATTATATCCTCAAGCCTATAGCCCAAGAAGAACTGATAGTACGTATAGCGGTATTATTGGAGAACCGTCATTTGCTACTGGAGAATCAAAATCAGCGGCAAAGGCTGCATGATGAAGAACTCCTGCGCAGGGACTCAAAGTTCGAGTCCCTGTTTGCACACAGTATAGAAGGCATGGTGGTAGGTGAATGGATCAATGATCAGGGCAGTGATAAGGATTATCGTATCCTGAAGGCCAATGCAGCTTTTTTACATCATGTTCAACTTTCACAGAATCAGGTCTGTGGCAAGCTGACGCGTGATATTGCTGGGTGGCCATTTCATGAACTCACGGGTCTCTTTGATCAGGTAGTCACAGAGGGCATACCCAGGAAAATTGAGTTTAGTGTCTCAGGGGGTTCTGCGGTCTATCAGGTTCGTGCCTTTGTATTGCAGGAATTAAGTTTTGCCTTTGTGATTGAAAATATTACGCAGCGAAAAATTGAAGAAGATGAACTGCGTATAGCGGCTGCAGCGTTTGAATCTCAAGAAGGCATTATCGTAATGGATCCGAAGGGGGTGATACAACGAGTGAACCGATCGTTTTGTCGTATTACCGGTTTCACTGCCCATGAGGTAGTCGGGTTGACTCTAGAATTTATGAAGTCGGATCGTCATGCGCCTCTGTTTTATAGGCGTATTCTCCGTGCACTGCATCGTCGCCATATGTGGCAGGGAGAGATTTGGGTGCGGTACAAGAACGCTGTTCATGCGCCCCTGGTTGTTGAAATAACAGCAGTACAAGGGAAACATGGAGAGGTGAGCCACTATTTGATGTTGTTTCATGACATTTCTGAGCGCAAGGAGTCGGAGGATAAAATCTATGCTTTGGCTTTTTTTGATCAATTAACGGGATTACCTAACCGAATTTTATTTCAAGATCGTTTGCAAGAGGCGATGCTTGTGGGCGCAGCGCAGAAAACCCATACGGGGCTGTTCCTGATCGATCTTGATCATTTCAGGACATTAAACGATACCCTAGGTCATGGTGCTGGTGATCAACTACTCAAACAGATGGCCGAGCGTTTAGTTGCCTGTGCAGGCGAGACTCATGTCGTAGCTCGCCTGGGCGGTGATGAGTTTATCGTGATGATGCCGGATTTGAGCCCGCATGCGGAAGAGGCCGGTGAACAGGTGCGAAAGCAGGCCAGAGTTTTGCAAACTGTCCTCAGCCAGCCCTATGTGTTGGATGCACAGGCACACCATTTCACTTCCAGCATGGGTGTCACCCTGTTTAAGGATGTGCCTACAGGAATAGAAGCCTTACTCAAGCAGGCCGAACTGGCCATGTATAAAGCCAAAGCCGAAGGGCGACACGGGATTAGTTATTTTGATGACGCCATGGAGGTTGAACTGAATCGCCGTGTTGCCATGGAGCATGCTTTGCAGCAGGCGTTGCAAGACGGCCAGTTTGTACTGCATTACCAGGCCCAGCTAGAGGCGTTTCAGGTCATAGGTGTCGAGGCACTCATTCGCTGGCAACATCCTGAGTGGGGGTTGGTGGGGCCCGCAACTTTTATTCCTTTGGCTGAAGAAACAGGGCTGATCGTTCCCCTAGGGCATTGGGTGATGATGACAGCTTGTCAGCAGTTACAACAATGGTCGCAGGATTCACGATTTAAGCATTTAACGGTGGCTGTTAATGTGAGTGCTCGCCAGTTCCATCAGCCAGATTTTGTGGATTCAGTACTTGGTTTGCTGCAAAAATTCATGATTGCACCGGGTCGGTTAAAACTGGAATTGACGGAAAGTTTGCTAGTTCATGATGTAGCTTCCGTGATAACTACGATGACCACCCTCAAGCAGCAGGGTGTCAATTTTTCCCTGGATGATTTTGGCACAGGTTATTCGTCATTATCTTATTTGAAACGATTACCCCTTCATCAGCTCAAGATTGATCAGTCTTTCGTGCGCGATATCATGGTGGATGCCAATGATGCGGCCATCGCAAAAACCATTATTGCCCTGGCGCAAAGTCTGGGATTAGATGTTATTGCTGAAGGCGTTGAAACCAGAGAGCAGCAGGAATTTTTACGGCAATGGGGTTGTTATCGCTGTCAAGGTTTCTATTTTAGTCGAGCGCTGCCTCAAGCCGAGTTTGAAAGTTATGCCAAAACCCTGATGGTCTGATCATCTGTTCAGTTCTCTCTAAAAAGATTAAAGTCACTGCGCTTAAGAGATCATTCATCGTTTTTTGCATGGGTTGCCGGGGAGAGTAGGGTTATGGGAGTTATTTTGCGTGCCATGAAAACGCTGGTCATCGTGGTCTTGGTATTGTCAGGTTTGTTGGTTTTGGGTGTAGAAGTCTTTCCCGTCCAAGCTACCCATATGGCCTTGGCTCTTGAGCGCAGCCGCTCTGGACTTACTGAACATCACGTTCAACTTGCCGATGGGTTGAATTACGATTATCTGGAAGGAGGCCAGGGGCCAGCCTTACTATTGCTGCACGGTTTCGGTGGCGATAAGGATAATTTTACGCGGGTTGCCCGCTATCTGACCCCCCATTATCACGTGATCATACCTGATGAGATAGGGTTTGGACTGTCTTCCCATCCAGATTCAGATGTTTACACCCCGGAAGATCAGGCCAGGCATTTGCACGCTCTGTTGCAGCAACTGGGGATTGATCGTGTCGATCTGGGAGGAAACTCCATGGGTGGACAAATTGCTGCTGTGTATGCCTCCTTGTATTCGGCTACTGTCAACAGCCTATGGCTATTGGATCCGGGCGGAGTTTGGAGTGTTCCTCGCACACATTTAAATCAGCTGGCACGGCTGGAAGGGCATAGTCCTCTGATCGTTGCTAATGAAGACCAGTTTGTAGAGCTTTATCATCTTGTCATGGCCAAGCCACCTTACGTGCCGCGAGCCATGTTAGATGTTATGGCGCAAGCAAGAATCAGTAATCAGTCGCTGGAAAAACGCATCTTGGGTGCCATCAGTTCGGATGCGCTTGAGCCGCATGTGCGCGGCCTGAATACGCCCACGCTTGTGGTTTGGGGGGCTGAGGATCATATCCTCGAACCCGCTAGTGGTGATGTGCTCGTGCATTTGATGCCGCATGCTCGTTTACTGACCATGCCGGGCATAGGGCATGTCCCCATGTTAGAGGATCCGGGACAAACGGCTAAGGACTATCTGGTTTTTCGTGCCAGCCTGTAAATTAGCCAAGGTTGACGAGTTCGTCTTTTAAACCAGGGATGTGGATTATGATGCAGCCTACAGAGCATTTTCGAACCTGTCATTTGTGCGAGGCGATGTGTGGCGTCGTTATCACGCATCAGGATGGCACTGTTTTGACGGTCAAGGGCGACAAGCAGGATCCTTTCTCCCGTGGTCATGTTTGTCCTAAGGCTGTGGCGTTAAAAGACCTCCAAGAAGATCCGGATCGATTGCGCGGCCCCGTGCGTCGCACCGCCACAGGATGGGAATCCATCAGTTGGGATGAGGCGTTTGAATCGGTGGCCCATGCGTTATTGACGATTCGCAAACAATATGGTGGGAAAGCGATAGGCGTGTATGCAGGTAATCCCACCGTACATAATACGGGAGCCATGATGTTTATGGCTCCTTTTATTCATGCTCTCGGTGCTCGCCAGCGCTTTTCAGCAACCTCCGTTGATCAGTTACCGGCCATGCTAGCTGCGCTGAAAATGATGGGTCATCAGATGTTATTGGCGATCCCGGATCTTGATCGTACGGATTATTTTCTATGCATAGGCGGAAATCCGGCAGCTTCTAACGGTAGCCT
>JAJZHP010000158.1 GCA_021804355.1 Pseudomonadota bacterium
TTCTTGGCTAAATCAATGCCTACTGTTGTAATCTTCATGATGTCGCCCTCTCTTCGTTGGTGGTTTCAACAACCTCACTTTGGCACACCGATGCCGTTTCGGGGAGAGGGCGACCATACCATTACAATCTTTTCAGGGGAACTGGCTATATTGCTGGTCTATCGGCGCATGCTGCCCGGCGTGCTGCAAGGACTTACGAGCAAAGCTGCGGAAATACTGATCCTCACGCACTTTGGCATTATAGATATGACGTTGGCAACCGATCCACTGCAACAAGATTCGTTCCTGTGCAGGGGTGGGATAACAGCGAAAGCGATTGCCGATTTGCATGAGTGATAGACTACCACCATTCGTTAAGGCGCAAGTTTTGAAAACATGAGAACACACACGCAAGGCCAAAGCAAAGTCAAAATCCAAACCGTCCGCTTGCCCCCCTCTTGGCGCAATGCTGGTATCGCCTAAGAAGGGGAATGCGCGGACAGGTGTTCAGAGGGAAATCCCGGGCCGGATGGCCCGGGATGATACAGGGTTACGGTGTGGTTACCGGTTCGCCTGTGGTTGTGTCCAACACATAGGGTGTCGTGTTGGGGGTGCCGCTGAAATTGAACATATTGGTCAAAACACCCGCCGTGGCATCAAAGGATCCAGCTATGCGAGCTCCGTTTAACCAGTTGTCTTCGATGAAACGTATGATTGAAGTCTGGTCGGTGGTCGTGTGGTCCACATAGTTAGTCTTCGCGTAGGGAGAAATCACCAGCAACGGCTGCCGAGTGCCTGGGCCGCAACGTCCATTGACGGGCTTGCCACTGACGCCATTTAAGGTAGGTGCATTCTTGACGCAGTCGCCCAGTCGATCATAGCCTACCACGCTGAGTTGTGAGCCGTTGGTAATCGTAGGGTAAGCATGGTCGTACCATCCATCTGAATCATCATAAGCGATGATGATGACGGTATCTTTCCAGGCGCTGGACTGTTCAATGGCATTGACGGCCGTTGTGAGGAAGTTTTGCTCATCGATAGGGTCGGAGTATCCAGCATGACCTTGACCTATGCGGGGAGCTTTGAGGAAGGTGACCGAAGGCAGGTTATTGGCAGCCAGCACAGAATAAAAATCATGCAAATCATACTGATGGTTGGCGCCGCCATCGTTGCTAGTACCAATCGCCGCGACAGAGCTAGGGCGAGTATGATTGGGGTTGGCAGTAGAGGCATAGTACTGGAACGCAGCATGGTGAGGTACATAGTCCTTGCTGGCAGATTTTGTAATGTTGGACCAGGTGGATCGGCTACAGCCCGTCGTACCGTTGGGGTTGGTCTGGGTCAGATCAAATCCGCCCTGAAACCAGCCCCAGGTAATATTGGCGCTGTTCAGCAGATCACCGATGTTTTTGCCAGTCATACTGAATTTAAAACCGGCGCTTGATGAGCAAACATCGCCAACAGGGTCGTCATCATCAACATCGGTATAGCCGCCTTGTCCGTCAGGAACGAGGGTAGCCGCTGTGTTGCCATTGGCGTCGGTGTATTCATCGTAAGTGCCATCGGCGGCGGCTGTTGTACCTGGTCCGGGTACAGCGCCGTTGGTCTGACCGGATACAAGGTTAATGGCTCCCACCGAGGAGGGGCCAAAGGTGCTGCTGTAGGAGTTATCATTCATGGCGTAATGTTGTGCATAGTTCCACAACGCAGTGACGGTGTTGCCGTCGTAGTAGCCCATGACCTGATTCGTGGTCGTGCCACCCGTGGCCACAGAACCCGTAAAATAAGGGAAAAGATCCATCAGGCCATTATCAAAAGCACCCTGCTCGGCGGGGTAGGCATGGTTCTGGTCATTGGTAGCTGCTTGTGCCAGGTCTAAGCGGAAGGGATTAAAATTTCCGCTGCCATTTTTGGGATTGGTATTATTAGGATTGCTCTTCATCAGGGCTGGCGTGAGGCCATTGACATAATTGCTGCTGCCCGGGGTGCCATTGACGGTAGGTGTGCCCGTGGCGGCTGTAAACGGGGGCTCCCCGGCAAGATTAGCGGCAACAGGGTAGGTGCCGAAATAGTGGTCAAAGGAAACGTTTTCCTGAAAAATTACGACGACATGTTTGATCGGAGTGGTGGTGCTGGCTTGTTCAGCGACCGGAACAGGTGTTGAACTGGAGGATGTACTGTGCAGGTGACAGCCATCCAAGGCAAAGGCACTTAAGCCCAAGGCTAAGGCCAAACGTTGTTTATTGATCTTCATTTCTAATGGTCTCGCTCTCATGATGACAGGACGATGAGCACGTTAGGGGATAAATGTTTCGCTTTTGTTGCTGATTCGTGAATTCATGTCATATTGAGAGGGATGGCCGTGTTACGATTTGTAGGCAGTTGCCAAGGCTGAGTCCAGGATAGTGAATGTGAGTTCAGAGACCGATAACTTACCCGACCCCCAAGCCATGCAGACGTTGTATGAATTAGTCTGGTCTTTAGGTTCGGAAAGTCGTTCATTTGCCCGCACGGAAATACTTTTGCATGCCATGGCAGTGTTTAACCAGAAGGGCTTTCAGTGCGCTTCGGTCCAGGATGTGCTGGATGCTGCGGGTATTTCGCGTCGCACTTTTTATAAGTATTTTTCCAATAAGAGCGATGTACTGGTCAGTATTTATGAGCTGGCTTTAAATATTATGCAAACCCGCTTGGATCATGAGTTAGCGTTGACCGGGCAGGTCAGTGAATTGGCCACAGTATTAGTCAAGGTGTATTTTGATTATCCTATGAGTGTCGGACCCATTATCGGGTTCATGATCGAAGAAGCCATGCGCTCAGGTTCTCCCTTAAATGCCCTGCGCCTTGCGGGTGAGGCCAGGGTTGTGCAGAGTTTACAGCGTGAGCTGATACGTTTGCAGGGTAAGGCGCCTTCGGTCTGGACTCTCAAATCCTTGATATGGAGTTTGCAACTGGCTACTCTGGAACTATTTCAGACACAACGTATGCAGCCTGAAGAAGTTGCCCTGACCTTGGACGGCATGCTGGAGTTGGCGGAGGTCATGCTGTATGGGCATCCATGACATTAAAAAAGGAATTTACCGACACTTCAAAGGAAGTTTCTACGAGGTGTTAGGTACCGTCAGGCATTCAGAAACCGAGGCATGGATGGTTCTATATCGCCCCGTCACCGGGGATGGTGGGCTTTGGGTTCGACCTGTAGCCATGTTTACTGAAGAAGTTGCTGGCGGGGTGCCCAGATTCGCATGGTGCTCAGAACCTCAGTCTCATGACGAGTGATCGGTCAGGTGCTTGAGTAAACGCTGGAAGGTGACAGCAATGCCGGCATTGAGTTCTACCTGATTATTGATTTGTTCCTGCCCCTTTTTTAGCATGTTGAGAATACTGTGTTCTTGCTTCTCATTCATGCCAAGCACTGCTAGGGCTTCTTCCATCTCAAAAATCATGGCGTCAAAGACGGCTGCGCATTGATGGATGATATGCGTATTGCTTTCCTCAATGTTCTGGGCAACGGCCTGCAAGCGTTGTGTTAGACGTTGCTGATTTTCCAAGGATTCCTGGATCTGCATGTCCAGATCCAGGCTTTCTATGCGCGAATCAACACCCTGCAGTAACGAGAACATACTGTCGCGCAGTTGACCACAGCGTGATTCATGCTCAATGGGCATGTTGCGTACCAGCAGGGAGACCCTGCCATAGTTCATGATCAGACGTTTGCCAAAGTCTACATAGCGCCCACGGTCATGCATCTCGCTGAGCAATTGAGATTCAAGCTCTCGAGCCATGCCATTGGCTTCCATATTCTTGATCTCATAGCGCCCTCGCATTTGAAGAGAAGCCTGTAGTCCATAATCATGAAGGGTCTGGAACAGACGCATACCCAACTCATCCAGGTTGGTGCAATGAGAGACTTCCAGTAAAAATTGCAGGTTGCTACCTATATCGTTGCTCATGGTCATGGCCTGCATGGCTATGTCCTGTGCAGTGGCAGCCATCGACTGAAGCTGTTTATTGGCGACATCATGATCAACCAGCTGATGCAGTCGCAGCCCCAGGCGCTCTGTACTGACTTGGGAGCAAATCATGTCGGCATAGCCTTGATTGAGGGCGGTAATTCGGTAGTCAGGATCATT
>JAJZHP010000159.1 GCA_021804355.1 Pseudomonadota bacterium
TGGAAGCCATGGGGACTGAAGATAGCCATATGGCGCTGATCCTGAAAACGCATCCCAGCCCAGCCAGTCGTGTGGAACGACTGAAGCTCAGTATAGGAGATAGTCTGGATGCCTATACTGGGGGGGTTGAGAACACCCGCGAGTTTATGAAAATGCACGCTTTATGAACACCTGTTGGTCGCTAGGTGTTTGGCTCGGGCTGATACTGGTCGGAGCGGGTCAGGTACAGGCTTGCCAGGAGGCAGGAAACGGCAAATCCCAAGATAGGGATTTGTTGACTTGGCCGTTGTCAGCTACCCACCAGTCCCTGCAAGTCTACGTAGGTGATGTGGTGTTGATCACCCTGCCGCATCTGGATAGCCTGTATTGGCTGGATCAAGATGTGCCGGTGGGGGTCTTGCGTACGTTGCGTGATGATGCGCTAGAGGCAACCTTGACCTTGATGGATCTGGATAGTACGCATCGCAATGACACAGCTTACACGGTACTGGCCCCTGGCCATGCTCGGATTCATTTCCAGGCTTTTGTATTGCCCGGGAAAATTTGGCCAGGCGATGTTCCAAGTCAGTTGGTTTTAGATCTTGATGCTCGTGTAAGGACCGTGGTTGAGGCGACGACCGTCAAGCAGGTGGTAGTAGCGCCGCCTACCCAGGAATCAACCGGTTTTTGGTCGCGCTGGTGGAGGGGGACTAAAACGAAAACACCAAGTCAGCCTCAAGCTCAGGGCAATCCCTGTCAGCCCTAAAGGTTGTTGAGTAGCGCAATTTTACCTAGGGCTTGTCCTGATTCCAGGCATGCATGAGCGGCACCAACGTCGGTGAAAGCAAAACGCTGCTCATGTAGCCAGGGTTGAAATGAGCCCTGATCGATGATTTTGGCCAGAGAGCTTAAGCGCTGTCCTAAGCGTTCAAAACCGGCATCTTCCATAAATGGCCTCAAACAGAACACGGCTTCAAGGCCTAGTCCCTTGCCATGCATGGGCGTCAGGTCATGATGACCACGCAGGGCAATGCTGATGATACGTCCGCCGGCGCGGGCAGCCAGCAATGAGCGATGAAAGTTGGGGCCGCCAATGGTATCCAGAACAACATCATAGCCTTGGCCTCCGGTATATTGTCGAACATAGGAGCTGACATCCATCTGGCGATAATCGATACAAACATCAGCTCCCAATTGCTGACAAAGTGCAGCTTTGACCGGTCCAGAGACGGTGGCGTGTACTTCTACCCCCAGGGTCTTGGCTATCTGAACGGCCATATGACCCACGCCGCCCATCCCGGCATGAATGAGGATACGCATGCCTGGAGATAGGTGGGCTCTTTCCGTCAAGGCTTCCCAGGCAGTCGCCCCGGCGACAGGCAATACGGCTGCCTGAGCAAAGTCTAAACCCTGAGGCATGAGGGCGACAGCTGCTGCCGGCACACAGACATATTCCGCAAGAGCCCCAGGGTAACCCAGCACTCCACCGGCGAAACCAAACACACGATCGCCTTCGTCAAATCCTTGTACATCATCGCCAACAGCTCCGACAATTCCGGAGAAATCAACATGCAGTACGGCAGGAAGCGAGGGGCCCAGAGGCAAAGCACCACTCCGAATTTTACAGTCCAGGGGGTTGACGCTGCTGGCTTTGACTCGAACCCTGATTTCTCCAGGCCCGGGGGAAGGCAGTGGCACCTCATCCTGATAGAAGGCATTAGGATCTCCGTGCTGGTGTATCACCATAGCGCGCATCTATATTTACCCTGCTTATTCGAAGTTGCCAGATTTATCAGGGAGCACCGAGGTGGAGCGGTTATCACACGGTGAACGCTGACAGCTCCCGTAGAGATGTAGAGAATGACCGCTTAGACGAAAGCCCATAGCCTTAGCTACAGCCTCTTGACGCTCTTCAATTAAGCTGTCAGTGAACTCAAATACCCGCCCACATTGATCACATACAATATGATCATGGTGTTCATCACTTCCCAGCTCAAAAACGGATGAACCCGACTCAAAATGATGGCGCTGCACGATGCCTGCAGACTCAAACTGGGTCAGGACACGATAAACTGTGGCTAAACCAACATCCTCGCCTTGATCAATCAGGGCTTTGTACACATCTTCTGCACTCATATGATGTACTTTAGATGTTTCTAAAAGCTCAAGAATCTTGAGGCGTGGTAAGGTGACTTTAAGACCAGCCTTACGGAGGTCTGTATTGGTCAGGGACATAGACTCGTCTCGACACTTATTTTTAGGTTAGAATGCTTGAAAGACAAAGGATTTACAAGCACCATGCATAAGTCATTCTTGGCCGTTTTTGCATCAGCCATGCTGCTCGGTGGTTGCCATGTCGGTAATCTCTCAGTTTACAAGATTGATATACAGCAGGGCAATGTGTTGACCCGAGATCAGGTAGATCAGTTGAAAGTGGGTATGACCCCGCTTCAGGTGCGTTTCCTGTTGGGTAGCCCCTTGATAGTAGATCCCTTTCATCCTGAGCGCTGGGATTATGCGTACACCTATCGTCCTGGGACTTATGCGCGTTTATTGAAAATTCCGGGTGTGGCGCATAGAGATCTTAGTCTTTGGTTTGCTGAAGGCAAACTGGCAAAAATCGAAGGGCAGGATCAGGTGCCTGTTAAAGCGATTGTGACGCCTCTGGTGACTCCTGAGAAGGCTGCTGCCGCAGGCGAACATGAGCAAGGTCATATGGATGCTGATGGGTCTTGAGGCTTTTTAAGGCTTTTGCGTTTTTTTGCCTGAGCTACTCGTTCTCTCCTGCTGGTCTTGGGGTCTAAAGTCAAAGGGCGTAGAACGTCAATGCGGTCCCCGGGTTGCAGGATGTCGTTGTTCTCGACAATCTTGCCGAAAATAGCCAGGGGAGGAGAAGGTTCACCGACCTGGGAGTTTAATCCGCTGGCTTGGTAAGCCTCCTGAGGAGTCTGTCCCTGCTTAACGACAACCTGCTGCTTCCAGCTACGGTTAGGCAGGGCATAAATAATTTCAACCTCAAAAGTCTGCATTTAGCCTCCCAGGCTGCGCAGGTTCAAGGCTAACCATAGCAGGGACAGCGGTATCAGGATGCGAACGGCAACGCGCCAGAGGTTATAAATAAACTCGGAAGGTAAGTTTAATAGCTTGCGTAGGTGACTGATTTTCATGGTCCAGCCGGCGAAAATACCTAGCACTAGGGACAGTACGAGTAAAAGTGTCGTAAAGATGCTATTGGCGAAGGGTAGTAGCCAGATACCCGTCATCAGCAACCCAAGTGTGGTTGTCAGTAGTAAAGCAGGACGAATTGCTATCTTGCGCTCCATGAGCACACGGTGCATGGGTTCAAGCAGTGCGGTTATCGCCAAAATGCCCGCTATGGCCATGGCCAGGTAGAAACTGGCGGCGTGCAGGGCTGTTGAACTGGCCAAGGCGCGGGGAATGGAGAGCAGGATTAAGCGGCTACCAGGCAAGTCAGGCAAGTTCAGGGGTTGCAAAATCATCATCATCAGGGTGATGAGCACCAGTTGCAGCAAGTTGGTCAGTAGTGTAAACCCGGCTAGTTTTGTGTCGCGGGGCAAATAAACGGCCGCCATGTACCAAGTGCCGATATTGCCAGCTCCTAACAATAAGGTCAGTCGTAGAGCCAGTAACCAGGTGTTGGCTTGAATAAGCACATGCGTGGTGTGTGGAGGCCAACCGCTCCAGGCCAGACAAATCAGTAACAAGATCAAAAGCAGGGAGCCCAAGCCATACAGCACGTGAGGTAGCCGCAGCCAGCCACGATCAGAGCAAACGCCGCTGATCATGAAGGCGAGGATGATGCCTAGCAGAGGAAGCCAGCGAGCCTGTAGTGGAGTGTAATCCAGGGGATAGGTTGCTGTGGTGGTGATCAGGTGTAGTAGATAGGCCAAACTCCAGCCAGTACAAATGCCAACCAGACTTAATGCGAGCAGGCTGGTGGCCAAAGAACCCCACGACCAGAAACGATAGAAGCGCGGGGCATCCGCTTCGCGCGTCAGGCTGGCCATGCCATCGATCAAGCCGCGTTGCGAGCGTCGC
>JAJZHP010000058.1 GCA_021804355.1 Pseudomonadota bacterium
GCTAGCAATCACAAAAGATTTAAAGCCTCGGGCCTGCTGACTCATCGTTGAGCGCAAAGGCAACGGTTGTCCATAGCGTTGCGTCATAACCTGTAACATGGCCTCACGCACTTGCGGTAATTGATGCACATGCTGATGTCCATCGACATAATCAGGCACCTGCTGCACGATCTCTTCAAACCGATCCAACTGTTGATGCCATGCGCGCACCAAATCATCAGCAACCAACTTGCCTGTATAGGCAGCCCATACGATCTGTCGCAATCCCGGACACGGTTTTGCAAAAGCATGAGTTAAATTAAAATGCAGTCCTTTCGCCAGTTCTTTATGTGCTCTCAGCAGAGCTGCTGCTTTATTCAGCCGGGGCGATTCAACCAGCACACTGGTACCCGAGATTCGACCTAAGGCGGCCAGCTTGAGAATACCCCTGTCAATGGCTTCTGCCTGGCCAAAATCATCAGCAATTAACCATATCGATCGCATATCAGACCGGCCCTCCTTGACGAAAAGCCCAGAGTCGGGAGCTCACAAACGTAACGATCGCCACCATAACTAACACCACACCTAGTGACACAAAATACGGCCATTGCGGCCAGGCTGAAAGCAGGTAGGCAAACAAGGCCTGATTTAATATAAATGAGGTCAGAGCCACGGCAAAGTATCGCGGCAAAGCCTGACGGTGAGCCAGTCCCTGCGCCTGGAAAGTTAGATGACGGTGCCCGGTATAGCTCACGCCGAAAGCTATCAGAAAAGCCACCCCATTGGCACGCAAAGGGTGCCAATCTAAGCCTGCCACCAGACCCAGCACTACCAGGTAATGGGTTAAGGCAGCAGCCATACCCACCAGCACAAACCAGCTCAGCTGTTGCTTCATGAACGCTCACGCAAGGGGCTTCCATCCACTTGCCTTCCCACCAGATAATTGGGGCGTTGTTTGACTTCGGTATAGACCCGCGCCAGATATTCCCCCAGCACCCCTACCGACAGTAATTGCACGCCTGAAAAAAACATGATGCTGGTAGTGATGGTCGCATAGCCAGGCACATCCTTGCCAAACCAGAGCGTAGATCCCACGATCCAAGCACCGTAGGCCAAAGCCATCAGCGAGACAATAATGCCCAGGCCACTCCAAATTCGTAAGGGCAAATCTGTAAATGCGGTGAGACCCGTAAAAGCTAAGCGAAATAAAGCCGTGATGCCAAAGGTACTATCGCCTTCCAAACGCTCTGCAGGCTGATAGGGAATAGCCAGACTGCGAAATCCAACCCAGGCATACATACCTTTCATAAAGCGGTTGCGCTCGGGTAATTGCCGCAGTGCTTGCACGACCTTGGCATCCAACAATCGAAAATCCCCAGCATCAGGGATGATTTCAATATCAGATCCCCTGGACATCAAGCGATAGAAAAAACCTGTGCCGTGTTTTTTAAGCCAGGATTCATCATCCCGTGACTCGCGCACGGCATAGACCATATCGTAGCCTTGCATCCAGTGCTGAAAAAAAACAGGCAACACCTCTAGCGGATGCTGAAAATCTGCATCCATGAGTATGACCGCATCCCCCCGGGCTACATCCAGCCCCGCCGTCAAAGCCGCTTCCTTGCCAAAGTTTCTGGACAATGAGATATAGTGCACAGGCCAGTCTGCAACCATGGACGACATCAATTCATCGGTACCATCATGGCTGCCATCATTGACGACCACGATCTCAAAGGCATCCACCAGGGTACCTAGGGTAGCCGTCAGCGCGGGTATCATGCGCTTCAAATTAGCGGCCTCGCGGTAGGCGGGAATGACCACCGACAATCTGGCTAGCCTTGGACTCCCTGGGCGTTCATTCATACATCACCTTTACCCCCGTATCGCCAAGCATCTCTCGCAGGTTTTCCAGCAGTTCATCACGAGGTTTTATTTTCCAGCCTTCAGCCAGACGCAGTTTAATCCTGTGTTCTTGCAAGAGCACATCCATCCATAACCTCACCCCTGTCACATCGACAAACGGTGATAGCGCATTCGACAATTCCTGCAAATCAGGAACATTCTGCACGGGGTCCATGCTCAGAACAAGGCCCTTGGCCCTGCGCTGACGCAAACTATCCATATCGTAAAGGGTTGCGGCCTGCATACTCAAGCCATCACGAAATTTGTCATGGCGTATACTTCCTTCTGCAACAAGTACCTGATCGCTTTCAAGCAAATGCCGATAATCTGCAAGCAACTCAGCCGTCAACATGACCTCAATGCGCCCAGTGCTATCATCCAGGAGAACTTGCGCGCGGCCACTCTTATCAGTACGCCAGGCGACCAGCATGCCACCCAGCATGGTTCTTTCACCATAGGCCGTGGGCTTAAGCTCCGCTAAGGGACGGCAACCACAGCTGCGTAATTCAGGCAGCAACACGTGCATAGGATGGCCGCTGAGATAAAGACCCAAGGACTCCTTTTCCATCACCAGACGCTTGCGATCCGTCAACACAGGCATGGAGCTGTTAGCTTCAACCGCAAGTTCTGCTACCTTGGCTTCCGTGGCAAACATATCCACGATACCCCACTGCAGGTCACGATGACCCTGGCCCGCCGTAGCTAACACCTCATCAAGACGTTCAAGTAGACTGATCCGATTTCCCTCCAGTCCATCCAAGGCTCCTGCCTTGATCAGTGCCTCCAGTGAACGACGGTTGACACGGGAAGGGTCTATGCGAGCACAAAAATCCAGCAATCCGGTAAAAGGCCCCTGCGCACGCGCCGTCAGTACGGCATCGACAGGCCCTTGCCCCAACCCCTTGATGGCACCCAGCCCATAAACGATATTGCCCGGTGCCTGGGGAATGAATTTGTAACCTGAATGATTGACATGAGGAGGGATAATACGAATCGACAGCGCGCGGCATTCATCAATGAGTGGCAGAATCGCATCGGTATTATGCATTTCGGCCGAGAGGACAGCCGCCATAAATTCAGCGGGATAATGTAATTTAAGCCAGGCTGTCTGATAGGACAACAACGCATAGGCGGCTGAGTGTGACTTGTTGAAGCCATAGCCAGCGAACTTTTCCATCAAATCAAAAATATGGCCAGCCAGCGTTGCATCGATGCCTTGTTGCGCGGCACCCTGCATAAATTGCGCTCTTTGCAGATCCATCCCCGCCGCATCTTTTTTACCCATCGCACGACGTAGTAAATCAGCGGCACCCAGCGAATACCCTGCCATGACCTGAGCAATCTGCATCACTTGCTCTTGATAAACAATAACGCCGTAGGTGGGTGCCAGGACAGGCTGTAAACACGCATGCTGATACTGAGCATCCGGATAAGCCACCTCAGCGCGGCCATGCTTACGATTGATAAAGTCATCAACCATGCCCGAATCCAGGGGGCCCGGGCGAAATAGTGCCACTAAAGCAATCAGATCCTCAAAATTTGAAGGCTTGAGTTTCTTTTGCAGGTTTTTCATACCCGGGGATTCCAGCTGAAAAACAGCCGTTGTTTTGCCCTCTTCGATCATGCGATAGGTAGCGGCATCATCCAGCGGCAAAAGTTCCAGATCCAGCGCCGCTTCACCTTGTAACTGACGACGAACCTGAATATCACGCATGGCCCAGTCGATAATAGTCAAGGTACGCAAACCCAGAAAGTCGAATTTAACCAGACCTACTTTCTCAACATCGTCTTTGTCGTATTGACTGACCCACTTGCCATCTTCGTCACAGAAAATCGGTGTAAAATCCGTCAGTCGGCCCGGTGCAATTAAAACTCCTCCGGCATGCTTACCCACACCACGCGTAATACCTTCAAGCTGACAGGCGCGCTCCCATATCTCCAGGGCATCCTCATGATCACGCTCCTCCGGATCGTTGAGCAGAAGATCAAGTTGCGGTTCTTCTTCTCGAGCTTTCTTCAAGGTAATACCCGGGGGCTTGGTGGGTATTAATTTTGCTATGCGATCCGCTAATCCGTAAGGTTTACCCAGAACTCGCGCTACATCTCGCACCACGGCCTTAGCGGCCATGGTACCGAAGGTAATGATTTGGGAGACCGCCTCGCGTCCATAGGTTTCTGCGACATACTCGATCACCCGGTCACGCCCTTCCATGCAAAAATCGATATCAAAATCGGGCATGGATACACGTTCAGGATTTAAAAAACGTTCAAACAGCAAATCGTAACGCATGGGGTCGAGATCGGTTATTTTCAGAGCATAAGCGACCAGGGAACCTGCACCTGATCCACGCCCAGGTCCCACCGGCACTCCGTTCTCTTTCGCCCAGCGAATGAAATCCATCACAATCAGAAAATAACCCGCGAAGCCCATCTGATTGATAATGCTCAACTCAAGATTGAGGCGCTCGTAATAAACAGCTGCCCGCTCAGCGCGATCAGGCAAATCAGCAGGCAGCAAGCGGATAAGGCGTTGCTCCAGGCGCTGCCTGGCCTCCAGCACCAGATAATCAGCAATGGTCAGGCCTGAAGGCACTGGAAACTCGGGCAAAAAACTCTTACCCAGCGTCAGCTCAACATGGCAGCGCCGTGCAATATGTAGCGTATTGGTCAGGGCTTCTGGGATGTCATCAAACAGTTCCGACATCTCTTCACTGGACTTAAAATACTGTTCAGGGCTGTAGCGGCGCGACCGCCTGGGATCCCCCAGCGTGCTGCGTTCTGCGATGCAGACCCGGGTTTCATGGGTTTCAAAATCCTCACGGTGCAAAAAACGCACATCATTGGTAGCCACGACAGGGGCATGAAACTTTTGCGCAAGATCAACGGCTGCATGAATAAACGCTTCATCACCACGACGCCCGGTACGTTGTAACTCTAGATAGACCTGATCGATACCAAAAGTTTGCTGCCAGTGTTCCAGTCGTTTTGCCGCCAGATCAGCATCTGACCGCTCCAGCGCTTGCCCTACATCACTATAGCGGCTTAACAACAGCAACAATCCTGGCGCAGCCGCTTCGACCCAGCTGCGTTGAGCAGTACGGCGCTCATCACCCTGAGAATGCGTATGACATTGCGAGATCAAACGAATGAGATTGCCGTAACCCACACGATCACGAACTAGCAGCGTTATCATGCCCTCATCCGCTGCCAACTCGAGATCGCTTCCGGTTATAGGCTGTATCCCCAGACCGCGCGCCCCGCGATAGAATTTAATCAGGGCATAGAGATTACAGGGATCTGTCAAACCAACGGCCGGCATGTTCAATGCTTGGCTGCGCTTGAGCAGATCATCCAGACGCACTATGCTGTCTTCCAGCGCGTATTCACTGCGTACACGCAGATGAACCATGGGCGTGATCATACTAAGCTTCCTGCCAGGATACGAGCTACCGGACCAAAGGTGCGGCGATGTTCAGGCAGGACACCCCATTGTTTCAAAGCTGCCAGATGTTCTGGCGTGGGGTAGCCCTTGTGCCGGTCAAATCCATAAGCGGGGTGCTGCACACTCAGGGCATACATCTCTTCATCCCGGGCAACCTTGGCCAATATGCTGGCTGCACTGATGGCCGCTACCTTACTGTCTCCTTGGACGATAGCTTCCACCGGCATGGGCAAGGAAGGACAGCGGTTACCATCGACCTGAACGCTGCCAGGCATCCAGGGCAAGGCCAGTACAGCGCGTTGCATGGCCAGCATCGTGGCCTGCAAGATATTCAAGTGATCGATTTCCCATGCCTCCGCCCTGCCTAAAGACCAAGCCCAAGCGCGTTCTCGAATTTCGGCCGCCAAGGCTAAGCGTCGTTGCGGACTCAGCTGTTTGGAGTCTTTAAGTCCCTGAATAGGGCGATCTGGATGCAATATGACGGCAGCGGTGAGAACAGCTCCCACCAGGGGACCACGACCGGCCTCATCCACCCCCGCCACCGCTGCAGCGCAATCATGACTGGTCATCAATCAGTCCTGCTATGGCAGCCGCTGCTCGCTCACTCGCATGGCACCTGATTTTTTTGTGTTGCTCCGTAAAAAGCTCCGTCAGGGGCCCCACTTCCTTTTCAAGTTGAGCGCTTTCATCCAGGATACGATCCTCCTGCACCTCTCCCTGTATCAGCTCGGGCACTACTTTCCTGCCTAATAACAGGTTAGGCAGACTGAACAGATGGATCCGTACCAGCCATTTTGCCAACCAATAGGTGAGCCAGTGAAAACGGTACATGACCAGCATGGGTTTTTTTAACAGCATGGCCTCCAGTGTTGCCGTACCTGATGCCAGCCATACCTGGTCAGCTGCGGCCATCACCTTGCGACCCACCCCGGCCCCCCACTGGTCATCGAATACCTGTACCCGGTCACCCAGGCCCACAAATAAATGAACAATTTGCTCACGCCGCAGGGCATTGACAGCAGGAATGGCGACTATCCATCCAGGATGCTGCTGCAGAAACACTTTCAGTGCTTTTTCCAATACCGGACCTAGTTGGGCGACTTCTCCGCGCCGGCTACCCGGCAGGACGGCCAGAATGCGGCCTTCAAGAGGCAGACCTAGCTCAGCTCGGGCCGCTTGCGTATCATTCATCAGCGGCAGATGATCCGCTAAAGGATGCCCTACAAAAACAGCCTGAACATGGTGTTCGTCATAGAATGCCTTCTCAAAAGGCAATAAACAAAGTACCAGATCAACACTTTTGGCCAGTGTTTTAACACGACCCTGACGCCAGGCCCAGACTGAAGGGCTGACATAATGCACGGTGGGTATGCCCAACGACTTGAAACGCCGCTCCAGCCCCAGATTAAAGTCCGGAGCATCAATACCTATGAAAGCATCCAGTTTCTCGGCCGCAAGCCAGGAAAACAAGGCTGTACGTAGTTTAAAAAGCTCGCGCAAGCGCCCCAGCACCTCCACCAGTCCCATAACAGATAATCTTTCCATGGGTGCCAGAGTCTCAGCTCCCAGGGCTAACATCTGCGGCCCGGCAATACCTATAAAACGCGCATCAGGATAAAGCTGGCGCAAAGCCAGCATCAGGGAAGCACCTAAAGCGTCCCCTGAGGGTTCGCCGACAACCACACCAAATACCCGGGGCATGGTCATAGTTATCTCGCTATACCGCGAGCCGACTCCTGCAGCGTCGTGATAAAAAGCTGCACTTCCGGAAAATCAAGCGCCAGCGCTTCAAGCTCTGGCATGGCTTGTTCCAGGGTCGCAGCCTGACGGTAAACCATACGGTAGGCTTTACGCAGGGCAGCAATGGTTTCGCTAGTCCAGCCACGACGCCGCATACCTTCGAAATTCATGCCGCGCGGCACGGCAGGATTGCCGCTCACCATGACATAAGCCGGAACATCCTTAAAGAGGATAGCCCCTCCTCCGGCCATGGCAAAGGAACCTATACGCACGAACTGATGGATGCCTACCATGCCACCCAGGATCACGTGATCACCTATATGGACATGCCCGGCAATGCCCACATTATTAGCGGCAATATTGTCAGAACCTATCTGACAATCATGCGCTATATGCGTATTGACCATAAAAAGATTGCGATCGCCAATCCGCGTCATCCCCTGGTCCTGTACGGTCCCGCGATGTACGGTACACGATTCGCGAAAAATGTTGCCATCGCCTATTTCCAGCCGTGTAGGTTCGCCACGGTATTTCTTATCCTGGCAATCTTCGCCCAGGGTTGAAAACTGGAAAATCTGGTTATCTCGACCCAGGCGCATCGGCCCCTTAAGGACGACATGCGGTCCTACACGAGTTCCTGCAGCTATTTCAACCTCAGGGCCAATAATAGAAAAGGGACCCACAGACACCTGAGTATCCAGATGAGCCTTAGGATCAATGATGGCCGTCGGGTGTATGAGCCCTGTCATAGCACCTGCTCTGCTATCAATATTTCTGCACTCGCAGCAAGATCGCCGTCAACGGTGGCACGGCAACTGAATTTGTATAGGTTGCGCTTACAATTGCCTATCGAGGCTTCCAGGGTTAGACGATCACCAGGAATCACCTGACGTTTAAAACGCATGCCATCCGCACCTACAAATAAATGAATGACACCATCTGAAGGTTTGCGCCCTGTGCTGACAAACCCCAGGACCCCTGCCAGTTGGGCCATGGACTCCAGAATAAGGACCCCAGGCATGATAGGCTTGCCCGGGAAATGACCATTAAAAAACTCTTCATTGATCGTGACATTTTTATAGCCAACAGCACGCACACCCGACTCTAGCTCCAGTACCCTGTCGAGCAACAGAAATGGGTAACGCTGTGGCAGATAACTCCGAATTTCCTCAATATCCATCATTATTTTATCTTGACCCCTCTGATCAACAGCTTATGCAGGCGGTTCATGGACGGTCGTCGACATCATGCTTTCAAGTACAGCAATACGTTGCTGCATGGATTCAAGATGTTTGAGCCGAACAGCCGTCCGCTTCCAGTCCCTCGTCGCTTCCAGGGCAGTTCCCGAAGAATAACTTCCTGCCTTAAGAATAGACTTGGTTACCATGGACATCCCGGTAATATGAACATCATCAGCCAACTCGATATGACCGACCAGTCCGACCCCCCCCGCTAACACACATCGTTTCCCTAAGCGAGAGCTGCCTGATATACCTACGCATGCAGCAATAGCACTGTGCGCACCAATAATGACATTGTGGGCGATCTGTACCTGATTATCGACAATAACACCCTGTTCTAAAACTGTATCGCCCAGAGCCCCACGATCGATGGTCGTATTGGCTCCGATATCACAGTCATCACCGATATCAACGGCCCCGAGTTGCGATACACGCTCCCAACCCTGACGCGTAGGCGCGAAACCAAAACCATCAGCTCCGATCACCGCTCCTGCATGCACACGCACACGCTTACCCAAGCGGCAACGAGGGTAAAGGGTGACCCGTGGAAAAACATGACACCCCTCACCTAACGTACATTCCTCGCCGATGATGGAACCCGCTTCCACAATACAACCAGGGCCGAGGCTTACGCCTGCTCCGACAACCACCATAGGCCCTATCGAGGCATCAGCAGGCACCTCAACACTTTCATGTACAACTGCGGTGGCATGTACACCAGCCCCCGCCTGACTTACCGGCTCAAACCATCGACTCGCCCTGGCATAGGCCAGATACGGATCTGAGGTAATCAGGCAATTTCCGGCAAAATCTTGCGCGGCCTCGGGGCGTAATAAAACAGCCCCTGCTCGCGTCGACGCCAAAGCCTCCTGGTATCTTGGATTAGCCAGGAAGCTCACATGCAGAGGACCCGCTTCACGCAGTGTGTGTAGCCCCACTACCTGATAGTCAGGGTCTCCTCGCAGCTGGACCTGCAAGTTGGCAGCCAAGTCACCCAACCGCCAGGACCTTGGCTTTTCCATCCTTACTGACCCTGGCCAGGGGTAGCACTACCACCGGCTACCTGAGCATTGATATTTTCAATCACACGCTTGGTGATATCGAGATCAGGACGAAAAATGATCGCAGCATGCGAATCCAGCACCAAGTCAAAGCCCGTATCTTTCTGAACCTTGGCAATAGCCTTCTCAAGTTTGGGAGTCAGCGAACTGATGACCTGCTGCTGCATACGCTTGCTCTTTTCCTGTATGGTTGACGCCAGGTTCTGATACTGACGATAGAGATCATCGCCCTTTGTCTGTACATTCTTTTTATCAGCATCCGACATGACGGACCCATCATTCTTCATCTTCAGGGTTAACGCATCCAGCTGCTTCTTAAGATCAGCCATGGTATCTTCCTGAACTTTGATATCAGCCTTAAACGCTTTGAGCGCTTTTTGTGCCGCATCGGTATTCCACAAGGCCACCTGCGGATCAAAGATCCCAATCTTCAGATTAGCAACTGTCGGGACTGCAGCAGGCGTAGCTGCCAGCACCGATAGCGGAGACAACATCGTCATCACCAGCACAGCACGTTTAAACATCTTCACCACGACCCACCTCCTCGTTTTGTATATGGCCCTTATGGCCTCTAGAAACCCTGCCCAATGGTAAACTGAAAAATCTGGTGTTGATCATCAGGCTGGGAGTGCAACGGCTTAGCTACGCTGAATGTTAACGGACCAATGGGAGTTAGCCAAGAAAACCCAACGCCGAGTGAATATCTTATCGCACTTAAGGGTGGATTATCGACTATATAAGGTGAAGTAAAGGTATCAAATGCTTGGCCGGCATCGAGAAATACCGTCGTACGCATGCTGCTGGCCGCTTCTTTAATAAAGGGCATGGGGACAACCAGCTCCATGGTTCCATCCATGACAGCATTACCCCCGACCACGGAAGGCATGGGATCACTAACCACTTGCCCTGTCGTAGGATCCACATAGGGCAGCATGTAGGGGCTGCGCGGCGCCACCGTGTAATCCAGATAACCGCGCAATGAGCCAATGCCACCGGTAAAGAAATTCTTATAGAACGGTAAATGCCCCGTGCCAAACAAGCCGTCGCCATAACCTAGCAACGTATGAAAACGCAGCACCCATTCGCCTGAAATAGGCACAAATACCTGGCCATCATAGGTTAATTTGTAGTAATTGACCGGAGTGATGGGAGCTGTCATCTCCAGACTCACCGACTGCGAAGCGCCTCGGTCGGGGAACATGCCTCGATTCAAGGTACTACGGCTCCACGCCAGCGTATTGACTTCAGTGTCTGCCGCCGAGCCATTATGGTTGATGTAATCCACCACTTCGAGGGCAGGCATATTGCCGGTTTCAATTTGCGTATGGTCATAGCCCAGAGAAAAACTGATATTTTCTGTCTCATCAATGGGGTAACTAAAGTTGATATTTCCACCCAGAGAGTTCGTCCAGTAGGTGGTTATACTCAGGTATGAGTTAAAGGTTCGGTTGTTGTAGATGGTAAATCCACGACTGACGCCATCGTCCGTAAAATAGGGATTGGTATAACTGATGTTGGCAGACTGTGAAATCTGATTACGGGTAATTCCAAATGAAGCTGTATTACCTGTTCCAAAGACATTATTCTGACTAATATTAGCACTTAAGGTTAAACCTACGGCTTGTGAGTAGCCGATACTGGCTCCGATGGAACCTGATGGTTGCTCCTCAACCGTCGAGGTTAAATCCACTAAATCATTGCTACCCGGTACGCGATCTTTTTCAATTTTAACCGTTTTGAAATAACCCAGACGTTCCAGACGCTGTTTGGAAATATCAATTCGGTCATTAGAAGCCAAAGCAGACTCAAACTGCCTCATTTCCCGACGTATCACTTCATCATCGGTTTTATTATTACCTTTCATCTGTATGCGGCGCACATACACTCTTTCCTGGGCATTGACATAGATGGTTACCTCGGCCGTTTTATGGACCTCATCCAGGGTAGGTTGGCCATTAACGTCAGCAAACACATAACCATCGTTGCCTATGCGTTTGGCGATCAGATCATCGCTGGCGGTCAATAAGCGTTGGGAAAATACTTGCCCCTTTTTGATCAAAATCAGAGGCTGTAACTGGTCCTCAGGCACAGGTAATTCACCCACCAGTTTAACACTGGATACTTTATAGACGGTTCCCTCGTTGAGATTGATCTCAATAAACACCTGCTTATGATCCGGCGACAAGGTGACTTGCGTAGAAGCAAATTTAAACCCGGCATAACCCCGATCCAGGTAGTAAGACTTGATTCGATCGAGATCTCCCCGTAATTTTTCACGCGAGTATTTATCATCACTTTTAATAAAAGACAGAAAGTGATGAATTTTAAGTTGCATCTGATCCAGCAAGGTCTGACTGTCAAAGGCTTTATTGCCGACAAAGCTGATGGATCGAATACTGGCTACCGAACCCTCACGTATGGTGATATTGATTTCAACACGATTTCTGGTCCTGGCCTTAGTCTCTACGTCTATTTCTGTAGCATAACGTCCCTGTGCAATATACTGGTTTTGCAACTCTTGTTTGACATGATCCAGGGTAGAGCGCTCCAGCACAGCTCCTTCGCTGAGACCCGCCTGCTTGAGCCCCTTCAGCAGATTATCCTTGTCGATAGATTTATTGCCTTTGAGATTTATTTTGGTGATATATGGGCGTTCCGCGAAGTGATAAACCAGTACATCACCATCCCGGCTAACACTGATGTCTTCAAAATTTCCAGTTTTAAACAAACTGCGTATGGAGTCTGCAATACGCTGTCCATCGACACTATCACCCGCATTGATCGTGAGTGCCGCATAGACCTCCGTGGTGGGAACACGGGCCAGTCCTTCCAACCGTATATCCTTAACAACAAAAGTACTCGCATCCTGAGCCCAGGCCAGACTACAAAGCGCCCACCAACCGATAACAAATAAACGCCCCCACCCAACACTATTCAAGTCAAAAATTCCTTAACAATACGATGACTACAGATCATGTTCTGCATCACTCAGTAAAAATGGCGAACATCATTAGCGATGACAAATATCATGATCGCCATCATTAATGCTGCCCCCAAGGCTACACCCCAATTTTGTATCTTGACCGGCAAGGGTCGCCCCCATACCGCCTCAATCATGAAATACAAGACATGCCCTCCGTCCAGCACGGGAATGGGCAAAAGATTCAGTACACCCAGACTGACACTCAGCATGGCTCCCAGGGAAAAAAGAGCCGCCCAGCCATATGCGGCTGAAGCACTGGCCACATGTGCGATACCGATAGGCCCACTGAGATGCTCCAGGGACAAATGACCTGTAAAAAGTTTTGCTACCGTATCTAAGGTGACGCCCAAAACCGAACTCAGTCTTTTGGCCCCCGCTATCCAGCCCCCCCAAAAATCCTCATGGACATAGGTAAGCAGAGAGGCCGGCGGCCAAATGAAATTCTTGTCGATGTGAACAGCTGCGCCGATGCGTCCGATGGGCAAACCCATATCATCTTTAACGGTTTCTGAGTGCAGTTTCACCAAGAGCGGGATTCCCTGCCGTTGTACCGTAATTTCCATATCCTGATCAGGGGATGCTTCAATGGCATCAACCCAGGCCGGCCAGGTTGCCAAAGCATGTCCATTCATACTAAGCATCAGATCGCCGACCTTCAGACCCGCCCGCTGTGCAGGACCTAGGGGCTCGAGTGAACCGATAACGGGAGCAATGGGAGGTTCAGGAGGCACCCACCCCAGGGCTTTGATGGCATCATCACCCTGCGCCAAAAAATGCTTGATGGGCAAATGATAACTATGTAACTGCCCTAAGTATTGCGCCTCCACCAGCACATCACCGCTGTCGCCAACACGTCTTGCCATTCTTAGATTGATGCCCTCCCAGCTATTGACAGCATGGCCATCTATGGCCATCACCTGCTCGCCGGTATGCATGCCTGCTATCGCGGCTGGAGAATTGGGTTCAATACGGCCTATCAGGGTCTTGAGCTGATAGCCGCCCTGCATGCTAAGTACGCTATAAATCACCCAGGCCAACAAAATATTAACCAAGGGGCCTGCTATCGATACCGCGGTTCGCGCTAACAGTGGGCGACGGTTGAATGCTTTGGACATGTCTTCATGGGCAACCACACCTTCTGCTTCATCGAGCATCTTGACATAGCCACCCAGAGGAATCAGCGATAGGCGCCACTCGGTCCCCGATCGACTACGCCATTTTAATAAGACAGGGCCTAGACCGATGGAAAATGCCAAAACCCGCACCCCTACCCAACGTGCCACACTGTAGTGGCCCAGCTCATGTAGCAATACCAGCGGCCCCAGCACCAAAAGTGCCGCCCACAGAGGTGATAAATGCATTAGGTCTCTACCTCAAATCTTGGCACAAGTTCACGCGCTATCACACGCGCCTGACGGTCCGCATCCAGCACAGCTTGTAGCTGATGTGCTGATTGGACAGCCAGCCTATCCAGCGTGCCCGCAATAATAGCCGGGATCGAGGTAAACGAGGTGTCATTTTGTAAAAAGGCAGCCACGGCGACTTCATTAGCCGCATTGACTATGGCCGGCGCCGTACCCCCTGCAGCCATCGCAGCTCTTGCCAGACGCAGGCAAGGAAACCTGTCCTCATCGGGTGCCTGAAAGTGCAAGCCCCCACAGGCCAGCATATCCAGCGATTCCACACCTGAGCGTATCCTTGCTGGCCAGGCGAGAGCCTGGGCTATCGGTGTACGCATATCAGGACGCCCTAACTGCGCCAAGGTTGTTCCATCACGGTACTGCACCATAGAATGGATGATACTTTCAGGATGAATGACGATCTGCACTTGATCAGGCCTGACAGCAAATAACCAGCACGCCTCAATAAGCTCCAAGCCCTTATTCATTAAGGTTGCAGAATCCACTGAGATTTTGGGGCCCATAGACCAGCGCGGATGCTTAATGGCCTGTGCAGGGGTAACGCCTGCCATAGCCTCCAGTGACATATCCCTGAAGGGGCCTCCCGAAGCCGTCAAAATCAATCTTTCTATGCCCTGCTCATGCACCGACTCGCCAGGACGGTCCATGCACTGAAAGATGGCGTTATGTTCACTATCCACAGGCAGCAGGGTCGCACCATGTTCCTGGGCTGCTCGCATGAACAGTTCCCCAGTCATCACCAGCGCTTCCTTATTGGCCAACAGCACTCGCTTGCCCGCCTGCACAGCCGCCAGCGTGGGGATGAGTCCCGCCGCGCCGACAATGGCAGCCATCACCACCTGCACTTCAGGAGCAACCGACACTTCAACCAGTCCAGCTTCTCCGACACCTATATCTGCCGTCACACCCAGACCAGCAAGCTCATCAACCTGGGCAGCCCGGGCTACAATGACGCGCTGTGGTTTATAGTGATGACAGAGTTGCGCCAACTCAGCCATACGACTGTGAGCTGTGAGTGCATAGATGCGATAGCTTTCTGGATGTCTGCTAAGTACATCCAAGGTGCTAAGACCAATGGACCCCGTAGCTCCCAGAACCGTTACGTTCTGCATTAGAAGCCTCCAGCCAGCATCCAGCCCGCCATAAAAATGGGCGCTGCTGCTGTTAAGCTATCTATGCGATCAAGAGCACCTCCATGCCCGGGAAAGATGCCTCCGGAATCTTTGACGCCACGATAGCGTTTGAACATACTTTCCAGTAGATCACCGAGGACAGAGCCCAATACGGTTAGTAGCGAAATACCGACAAAAGCCAGAAAACGCTCAGCTTGCAAGTGCCTGAACAGCCCCACACTCACCATCACCACCAGGGTCAAGGCAAGTCCACCCAACATACCCTCCAGGGTCTTTCCTGGACTGACCGCAGGCGCCAGTTTACGATGCCCCCAGGCTCTGCCCGCAAAATATGCACCGCTATCAGCTCCCCAGACCAGCAAAAACAAATACATCAACCACCAGGGAGACATGGCATCAAGATCCACTAAGGCTAACCAAGCAGGAACCAATAATCCCCAACCTAAAACTGGCAATACCCAGGGATGTTGCCATAAGCCGGGTACCGGGTACTTAAGAACCTGGCGTAATGCCCACAACCAACCCGGAACTGCCAGCAAAAACAAGTCGTGATGCCAAGGAAAGCAAGCCGGGGTAGCTAACAGAGCCATACTGGCCAACACCAGCAGGGCATACCCTAGTCGAGACAGCTGCGACCAGCCCATCAGGCGCGCCCACTCCCAGGCACCTACCGTCACAATAGCACCTGACAGCAGAACAAAAGCCAGGGCATGACCACCAAAAATACTCCAGAGC
>JAJZHP010000160.1 GCA_021804355.1 Pseudomonadota bacterium
ATCGGTGGCCCATGCGTTATTGACGATTCGCAAACAATATGGTGGGAAAGCGATAGGCGTGTATGCAGGTAATCCCACCGTACATAATACGGGAGCCATGATGTTTATGGCTCCTTTTATTCATGCACTTGGTGCTCGCCAGCGCTTTTCAGCAACCTCCGTTGATCAGTTACCGGCCATGCTAGCTGCGCTGAAAATGATGGGTCATCAGATGTTATTGGCGATCCCGGATCTTGATCGTACGGATTATTTCCTATGCATTGGTGGAAATCCGGCAGCTTCTAACGGTAGCCTCCTGAGTGCAGGCAACGTCATGGGTCGGGTGCGTAGCATGCAGCAACGGGGGGGCAAGTTGGTCGTTGTCGATCCCCGACGTAGTGAAACTGCTGAGAAAGCAGATCTCCATGTGCCTATTCGCCCAGGTCGCGATGCATTGATGCTGGCCTCTATACTGCAAACCATTTTTGTGCATGGCTGGGAGCGCCCTGGACGCCTGCTTAATATGCTTAATGGCTGGGATGAGCTAAAGGAAGCGGTCGCTGAATTTACCCCGGAGAAGGTGACATCGCTGACGGGTATCCCCGCGCAAGTTATCGTTGATATAGCCCACGAATTCAGTCATGCGCCACGTGCAGTAGCCTACGGACGGGTGGGAGCTTGTACACAGAGCTTTGGCGGGGTCACCTTATGGTTGATACAGGCACTTAATATCGTGACCGGAAATCTGGACAGGGAAGGCGGGGCCATGTTCACGCATCCTGCCATTGACCTGGTCGGCTTGGGCTTGGAGCCTGGGGGATTTGCCCGTTTTCACTCGCGCGTTAAAGGGCTGCCCGAGTTTGGTGGTGAATTTCCGGTGACCACTTTGGCCGATGAGATACTCACGCCCGGAGAGGGCCAGATTCGTGCTTTAGTCACACACGCAGGTAATCCAGTGCTTTCCGCTCCGGGTGGAACGCGTATGGATGAAGCACTGGCTTCCTTGGACTTTATGGTATCTATTGATATTTACATCAATGAGACCACGCGCCATGCCCATATCATTTTGCCGCCCTCGGGTCCTTTGGAGCATGGTCATTTTGATCTGATATTCAACATGCTGGCCGTGCGCAATGTTGTTCGATACAGCCCGCCTTTGCTGCCCTTACCGGCAGGTCAAAAGCACGACTGGCAAATTCTTTTTGAACTGATAGTCCGTTTAGGTGGGCAGACACGTAGTCAGCGCCTCAGGTTACGAGCCCTGCAGCGTGTCATTGAGCGTCTAGGTATGGAAGGCGTGCTGGACTTGATGTTGCGTGCCGGACCTTATGGCACGAAGATGAAGGTGTTGACAGCATTACAGGATTTTCTGGCAGGGCGCGTGCTGGCCGAGCAAGCCGGGACGATATTAAAAAACAAGATTCCGGATATTTGGCGGGGGCTGCGTAGCTCAAGTCTGATGTCATCCAAGCAGCAGGGGTTGAGTATGGCAAGGTTGCGCCAGGCACCTCATGGTTTGGATTTGGGGCCGCTTATGCCTGCTCTCCCTGAGCGACTGCAAACACGTAGTCGGTGTATTGAACTGGCCCCGGAGATTTATTTGCAGGATATGCAGCGTGTCAGAGAATTGCTAGATAAGGCTGAACCTCGCTCGCTGGTGATGATAGGTCGCCGGCATCTGCGCAGTAATAATTCCTGGATGCATAACTCGTTTCGTCTGGTCAAAGGACCTGATCGCTGTACCTTGATGATTCATCCGCAGGATGCGGCTGAACATGGATTGAGCGAGGGACAACGGGTTCGCGTGAGCACGGCGTCTGGTCAGGTCGAACTATCAGCAGAGATCAGTGATGCCATGATGCCCGGGGTGGTCTCCATGCCGCATGGTTTTGGACATCACCGTTTGGGAGTACAGCTACAGGTGGCTGCGGCGCATGCTGGTGTTAGCATCAATGATATTATTGATGCCCGCGCGGTCGACCCATTAAGCGGAGTTGCTGTATTGAATGGCGTGCCTGTCGAGATTAGTGCCCTAAGCTGAAAGAGCCATGGGATTGGGTAAATACGGGGCGATGTCGAGCATGCGCTGTTTTAATTCGACATGGCTGTCTGCGCTCAGGGTGATATGGCCTAGTTTGCGCCCAGGTCGGGGGCTTTTGCCGTAAAGATGTAGGTGTGCGCCAGACAGGCCTAATATGTCGGCTCGCTCAGGAGGCTGGCCGATGAGATTGATCATGGCGGTTGGGCGAGGGCAGCGGGTAGACCCTAAAGGTAGTCCGAGCACGGCACGGATATGGTTCTCAAACTGGGAGCAAAGAGCGCCTTCGATACTCCAGTGGCCGCTGTTATGCACGCGTGGGGCCATTTCATTGGCTAGTAGTCCATTATCGGTTTCAAAGAGCTCAAGTGTCAGTACGCCGACATGATTAAGCCGGGTGAGCAAGCTATCCATGTAGCGAACTGCCGTTTGTTCTATGGCGACGGACACCTCAGGAGCTGGGGTCAGTGAGTGGCTCAGTATCCCCTTCAGATGAACATTTTCAGTCAGGGGATAGGTTGCTGTATGGCCCTGCAGGTCACGCACGGCAATGATCGACATTTCGCGACGAAAGGTGATGAACTGTTCTGCGATCAGCGGGCCGTTGGCGCCCAAGTGTTGCCAAGCATCCGTGACGTCTTCAGGAACGCGCAGTATAAACTGCCCCTTGCCATCATAGCCCTGGGTCGTCGTTTTCAGGACCAGTGGCAACCCCAGGGTATTCATTGCCGCTTCAAGCTCTGCTCGACTATTCACGGCAAGCCAGGAAGCCGTCGGTATGTCGAGTTCAGCAAACAGGGATTTCTCATATAGCCGGTTCTGTGTAAGCCGCAAAGACTCTAGCCCCGGATACACAGGCTTATGTTGGGCAATTCTTTCCACCAGACGAATATCAATGTTCTCAAATTCGTAAGTAAAGACATCGGCGGAGGCCAGAAAGGCATGCACAGCTTCATCACTGTGTTCCTGGTCTCCCATGACAGGCCCCAATAAAGCGGCAGGACAATCGGAGCCAGAAGGCTCATAGAAGCTACAAGTAAGTCCCAGAGGGGCAGCGGCCAAACCCAGCATGCGGCCGAGCTGACCTCCTCCCAATATACCTAGTTGATGACGGGGATTCATGTGCAGGAACCTGGTACGGGATTATCTAGCACGCGCTGAGTCTGTTGCTGGCGAAACCGATCGAGTCGTTGGGCCAGTGCACTGTCCTGCAGGGCCAGAATGGCAGCCGCTAACAGAGCAGCATTGATGGCGCCTGAACGCCCTATGGCCAGAGTGCCCACCGGAATGCCCGCCGGCATCTGCACGATGGATAACAAGGAGTCCTGACCCTTGAGTATGGCTGATTCGACGGGTACGCCCAGCACCGGCAAAGATGTCCAGGCAGCACACATGCCTGGTAAGTGGGCAGCCCCACCAGCACCAGCGATAATAACCTGGAGACCGCGCGTCTTCGCCGTGCGTGCGTATTCGGACAAACGGTCAGGAGTGCGGTGAGCTGACACGACTTCAGCGGCAAATGCCACGTCGAGGTCACGCAGGGTGTCCGCTGCGTGTTGCATGGTTGACCAATCAGACTGTGATCCCATGATCAAGCCTACTTTGACCACTTCCGGTGCACTCATACATACCCCATTGGGCTGGAAAACCGCCTATTGTCGGCAATTTGATACGGGAGTCAAATTTTGCTAAAGATTCAGTTTTTAAAGGTTACACATTCTGACAGGGGAGCGCGTCCTACCCGAGTACGATTGGCAGCCACAGCGGTATCATGAAGTCTCCCACCGCTAAACGCCTTGCAACGTTGTAGCGGGGGTTTCCTGGGTCAACGACCAGAGCGCAGAGATGGAATTACCACCACCACGACTTACCTCGATCTCACCAAGC
>JAJZHP010000059.1 GCA_021804355.1 Pseudomonadota bacterium
GAAGCGCCTGTGGTGTAGGCGTGCATATCGAAGGCTGAAAGGAATTTGCCTCGTTCCCGTATGCTACGACTGGACAACTCATTCAGGTAATTCCAGACAAAGTTCACCGCCCTTGCTTGTGCTGCAACGACTGCATGGATGCAGGTGGTAGAGCAACGCATGGAGCAGTTGCCGAGAACCTTGGCGTGTTTGTCACGCACTCGAACTTTTAGGGTCTTGGTTGCCAACGTATCAATCCTCTTGATACTGTTATTATAGGCAGCTTAGAACAAGCAGTCAACGGCATGCTTATATCCTCGCCATGAATGGCGGGGTTTTACGCACAAACTGATAAGCCGCACTCAAATCTGACTTGGCCGTTTCCGAGCGTAGCAGGGGCGCATAGGCCTTGATCAGCACTAAAGCCTTATCTTGGTCGAGCGTAGCGAGTCGATTTAGCCAGACAGCGCGATGCTCTTCGATAATCACCGATCTTTTTTCAGCGTCTGCAGCCACAGGATACCGGTCAAAAAAATCGGGGGTATCTTGTGAGTATTGTGCAAATGACTGAAGGGGTATCTGAGCTTTCACCGGCCTCTGCCGTCAAGGAGGTCAGACAAAACCAACTTACCCATATATATCCCAACCATCGTGCACAAATTCTACCCAGCATTGCATACCTATACATTTGACCTAAGTCCCTTATGACCATCACCAAGCCTGTCTTAACTTCATAGGCTCACCTTAGCATGTCCAACCAGAACAAGCATGCCAGGCTGACTACTCACACATCATGCTGACCGCAACTCATCAACAATTGAGATGAATGGATCATGGGCTAACCATCACCCCCCTTATGCAGAGGGTAACCGCTGCGCCAAGCTGATGAACTCGCGCAGGTAGCTCACCTCGCGGTCGGTATGACGCACGCCAAGATAGATCTTCTTGTCCATCCCCTGAGCACCTAAGCGAACCGATACAATCGGAAGCCGGCCGGCATATTCATCGACCAGCCAACGAGGTAACGCCGTAACTCCCCGGCCACTGGCGACCATTTGCAACATGATATCGGTTGCCTCAATAACCTTATGCCGCTTTGGAGTAATTCCAGCAGGGGTTAGAAAATGTCGATAAATATCCAGGCGATCCTCAGCAACCGGATATGTGATCAAAGTTTCAGGCGCCATTTGAGCCGGTTCTATCCAAGGCAACCCAGCCAGTGCATGCGAGGTACTGACCACTAAGACCTGTTCATAATCAAGTGCTGGATAAAACTGCAAGCCCGGTATTGCCACGGGATCTGGTGTCACCAGAATATCAATCTCAACATGCAGCAAAGCTGCCATTCCTCCGAACTGAAACCTTTGCTTCACATCGACATCGACATCCGGCCATTGCTTTAAGTAGGGTTCCACGACCTTAAGCAACCAGCGATAGCACGGATGGCACTCCATACCAATGCGCAAACTCCCCCGCTCACCTCGGGCATAATGCTGGATCATGACTTCAGCATGCTCAATCTGCGGTAACACACGCTGCGCCACGCTCAACAGGTAGGCTCCCGACTGAGTCAATCTAAGTTGCCTGCCTTCCCGCGTCCAGAGCGGTGTTTCCAGTTGGATCTCCAGTTTTTTGATCGCATGACTGAGGGCTGACTGCGTAAGACATAGTGAATTCGCTGCAGCTGTCAACGAACCTAGTCTGTCCACTTCGTGCAAAATTTGCAGATGCATACGCTCCAATATCATATGAATAACTCTCATGATTTGTTGAAATAATACCATTATTTTTCATATGAAATAATCTGGAGAATGCCGATGTATTCTCACTGATGAGCTTATCTACATGGTTACCACACACAATTTAGGATTTCCGCGCATAGGCGCTAACCGCGAACTAAAATTCACCTTGGAGGCCTACTGGCAAAATAAAATCTCCGTAAAAGAGCTGGAGAAACAACGTGACCAGTTATGCCAGGAGAACTGGCAACGACAAATCACGCTAGATTATGTCCCCGTCGGAGATTTTTCATTTTATGATCATGTGCTGGATACCAGCCAAATGCTGGGTAATCTGCCTCAACGTATCTTGTCATTGGGTGGAGAGGCCCTAAGCTCCTACTTTCGTACTGCACGCGGCCATACTGCGGGCGATGAGATTCATGCAGGTAGCACTGCCGGAGAAATGACGAAATGGTTCAACACCAACTACCATTACATTGTTCCTGAGTTCTCTGCGCGTACACGCTTTACCTTAAATGCATCTCACCTGATAGATCAGATCAAACAGGCAAAAATACTGGGCATTAAGGCTAAAGTTGTCCTGCTAGGACCGGTGACCTACTTACGTATAGGCAAATGCACGGACAACAGCTCTGTATTAAATTTGCTGCCCCCCTTACTTAATTGCTATCAAGAACTGCTTGGCTTACTTGCAGACCACGGGATTACCTGGGTACAAATTGATGAGCCGGCTCTGGTTACTGACTTGGAAGCGATATGGCAACAGGCTTACATCAAGGCGTATGAAACCTTAAGTAACAATAGAATCAACATGATGCTGACCACGTACTTTGGAACGCTGGGAGACAATCTCCTGCTCAGCTGTCGCCTTCCCGTGCAGGGCTTACATGTCGATATGTCTCAGCATCAGCTTGAGATGCCCACGCTCCTGAAAAACCTCCCTTCTGAACGCCTACTTTCTTTAGGCGTCGTCGATGGCAGGAATATCTGGAAGTCAGATTTGCATAACATACTTAATATTTTAGAGCCCGTGCATCAAGCCCTCGGCAACCGACTTTGGATAGCACCTTCATGCTCCTTATTACATGTACCCGTAGATCTCGCCCGTGAAAGCGGCATGGATACAGAAATTCGTTCATGGCTAGCTTTTGCTCAGCAAAAAATTGAAGAAATCCATATTTTGGGACAGGCACTCAATCAGGGCAGAGACAGCGTCTATGAATTTTTAGCCGCCAATCAGCATGCTTTGTCTCAGCGTCGAGCCTCCTCACGTGTTCATAACCCAGAGGTCACGTCCGCCATCGCCGGCCTGCACCCAACCATGGGCACGCGTACGTCACCTTATGCCCTGCGAGCTGAGGCGCAAAAGCAGCGTTTAAATCTTCCCCTGTTTCCCACGACCACCATAGGTTCCTTTCCACAGACTGATGACCTACGACGCCTACGTCAGGCATGGCGTTGTGGCGATATCGCTGAATTAACCTACCACCAGGCCATTTATGATGAGATTTCCTTATGCATCCGTGAGCAACAGGCGCTGGGTCTTGATGTACTGGTCCATGGCGAAGCTGAGCGCAATGATATGGTGGAGTATTTTGGCGAACATCTGCGCGGCTATATCTTTAGCCAGTTTGGCTGGGTGCAGTCCTATGGCTCACGTTGCGTCAAACCGCCGATCATTTATGGTGATATTCAGCGCCCACACCCCATCACACTGCCTTGGATTACCTACGCCCAATCGCTAACTAAGCAGCCTGTTAAAGGCATGCTCACCGGACCTGTCACCATGCTGAACTGGTCCTTTGTCCGTGATGATCAACCACGCTCTACGACTGCACGGCAATTAGCACTGGCCATACGTCAGGAAGTTCTAGACCTCGAAACGGCTGGAATTCAAATCATACAAATTGACGAGGCGGCTCTGCGCGAAGGACTTCCTCTGCGTCGGTCACAATGGACTGAGTATCTATCCTGGGCCATTGAAGCGTTCCGCATCACAGCCAATGGCGTTTCAGACGCTACCCAGATCCATACCCATATGTGCTATTCCGAGTTTAATGACATTATGGCTGCCATCATGGCCATGGATGCTGATGTCATTACTATTGAAACATCTCGGTCAAACGCAGATCTGCTTAAAGCGCTTGATAACCTGAACTATCCCAACGAACTAGGTCCGGGTGTATATGACATCCACTCTCCTATCACACCCACGCTCGATCAAATAACAACCCTGATCCAGCAAACTTGCCAACATATCCCTGCAGCACGCCTATGGATCAACCCGGACTGTGGCCTTAAAACACGTCGTTGGGAAGAAGTTCGCCCTGCGCTAAAACGCATGGTGGAAGCAGCTCACCAGTTAAGGGCCATCCACTAACATCGCAAGACTCCTGCTGTAGATCAATAAAGTTTCTGCCGATCAGTAATTTTATTAGATCAGTGATTTAAGCTGGATAACTTCAAGGACATCACTGGCACGGATGCCGCTGTCATTGGTCACAAAGAATTTGCAACCGGCGCGAATCGCCGTGGCGTAGTGCAGCGCATCGATGAACTTCATGCCCTGCTTTGCACGCAGCTGTGCTGCCAGGTCAAAAGTTTCAGCGTCATGTGGCAGGATGGTCAGAAAATCTTCTGCCCTGAAAAACGCCTTGATGCTGGCGGCCAGCCCCAAACTGTCAGACTGATAGGGTTTGACCAGGGTCTCCGCCATAGCAGCATCCCCGGTAAAGCCAATAATGGTTCCCGCCTCAATAGCTTGCAGTAATGAGGCTGCCATAGCAAAGAAGTCAGAGTTGCGGCCCAGAAAATACACAAAAATATTGGTATCCACATAGACACGATGCCCAGCCATCCGGGCCAGAGCAGCGGCTATCTTTCCCATGAGTCGCGCGTCGCTTGCAGGTTGGCGTCGATCTCATCTGTGGTTTGCCCCCAAGTCCCTTGGGCAATACCGGCATAGGCCATCACTGATTCCTTCCGCTCCTTGCGGTTGGCAGGGATAAGTGTCACCACACCATTGGCATAGGACACATCCAGCACATCATTAGGCTTGATATGCGCTGCCTCCGCGATTCGGGTGGGTATGGTGATCTGGTGCTTGGGTCTGACCCTTACTTGTGTCATGACTCCCTCAGAAGTTGGAAAGTAGGAATTCACTTTATCATTCCCACTTTTAATGAGCAAGTAGGCGTGTCTTCTCTGACGTCGACCTAAGCAAGAACGACATGGTAAAACCGCCTGATTCTGCAGCATTCATGCTTTCAGCCGTTTAGACACGAAGATTATTTCCCCGCGTTTATTATCTGTTATGGATAGGCAAATACGTTGAGCCAGTCAAGTTGTGTGCTGCTCGTTTTCTGTTGACCGAATTCATGGCATGCTAGGAAGAACAAGGAGACGCGGTAGGGTGCAAAGTTTCTTGGCAGACACCAACACCCTACCGTCTTACTTCTGAAGTACATTCTCAGTATAACGGGTCTGTTTCTGTCTATACCCCGGCAGACCTGGAAAGTTTTGCACGCTGATTTACAGACTGGTGTTCATGATGGAACAGCAATATCGTTCAGGCTTCACCAGAATATGTGTTCACCATGCTCCAGAATACGCAAAAATAAATTATTCGAGCGATTGATCGGATATTGGAAAATTAAGCTGAGCAATCCTGTAAAAAAGTGAGGCACCAGATTCAGAAATTTATCCAGCATAAAATGATTAATGACCTACGATGCCGTTCGATTTTGGACCCCAAAGATTATTATGGTTCATCCAGCATCCCTTCATTAACCCATTGAATCTTCTTTGCCGCGATGTACCATTTCCTAAGCCCAGATTCCTGATCTAGCCCTGGAGTATTTGCGATTTGCTGCATAAACCAACTTACCATTCCATCCCATTCAGCCAAATTCCCTCGTGGCACGAGACTAAATCCCACTTGACCCATACTCCAGTTTGATTTTTTACTATTAGTTAGCATTGAGCAGGTTACCAAATTCTCTTTTGAGCTCGCTCCGCCTTGAGAAACAGGAATGATGTGATCAAGTGTTGGTGTTAAGTCCCAGTATGCAGTGTGACATGCCGTGGCTTTCCAATTTAAATGGTACGGAAATTCCTTTGGAAAAAAATATGATAATAACCGAAGTGCTGGGGTATAAATTAGCCGTTTCCCTGTATATCTATCTATAAATCCATCGCGAACATAGATCTGTGTTTGCTCTGAAATCGAGTATTTTCTACCCGCATTTGATTTAGGTTCAAAAGGGTAATCTGAAGCTATAAGAAGAGCTGCTTTATCATTCTTACCTTCACTTAAAAGCTGACAAGCATACTGGATAGTCTTTATCGGATCATGGTTTTTAGACATATTATTTCCTTTCGCTAACCAGATCAAAGGTCTTGGGCTCTTCATCATAAACGGGGGACATGCGGTATTCATTAAACTTGTTGTTGCGAAGAACAGGCTTAATGGAGGCAATACCGATGTCCCCAATAGATTCTATCCTTGGAATACAAGGTTTAGTAGTTCAGCGCGTGGAACGTGGCCGTGATCTGATGGACAGCCTAGGGGAGTGATTGAAGAGCCAAGCGTTTAGTGGTGCCGGCACCAGGAATCGAACCCGGGACCTACTGATTACAAGTCAGTTGCTCTACCAGCTGAGCTATACCGGCCTTAACGCGACGGGCATTCTAAACGACCATTGCGCTTACGTCGAGGGTCGAGCCGCGAAATTCCTGCAAACTATTCACAGGGAGTCACCTCGGCCTGAAAACCTGACTGGTGATGCAACCAAGCACCCACGCTGTCTATGCTTCCCGGCTGGCTAGGTGAAACATAAATCCACGTCTGCACAGAGCCATTATCTTCTTCCCGCGCCTCTGCGGGGTACCCCATACTTACCATTTTTTGTACCAGATCCTGAGCTGTGGACTCTGCATGAAAAGTACCCAGCATGACTGCCCGTGTATACCTGCCCTCCGGTATAACTTCTGCCTTATATCCCTTACTCTGGAGCTCAGCCGCTTTGTTCTGTGCATCCTGAGTGTATTGGTAGGGAGGCAAATAGACTAAATACTTGCGATTAGATACATCTTGCGCACGAACCCGGCTAACCATGTTATGAGTCGAGATGCGTTGCTGAAATGCCTTGACCTCAGACTCGGCAAAGGGTCCGACAAGATAACAAACATAGGAGGCTTGCGAAGCAGCCTGCACTGTCGGTGCCGACACCGGCTGTTGCACAGCCGCATGCAAAGCACCCACTCTGTCTTGAATCAGAGTCAACCTGGGCAAATGCGAATCATCACTGATCACTGCCACCGCAGGTGCATCATAAAAATGTTCCCAGCCCCAATAGGCCCCGTTTATAATGACTAATAAAGCAAAAATCCACGCCATAACGCCTCTTCCTTACGGGCCCGGAAAGCCCCATTAGCCTCGCACAAACGTCATCATTCGACAATCACCTAGATGTCCCCCACAGCGACAAACCTTTAAGTACCAGATCACGATGAACTGCCACGGATGGAATCTCTAAGGCCTCGGCTAGTCGTTCTCCCCAACCACCTGTCAGCACCCAATTTACTCGATCAGCGGTCTGCCTGCAGAATAAAGCATGCGAACGTTGTAAAGTACCCAGCAACGCCTGCATGGCTCCTCCAGCCACCGCCTCAGCTGTAGAGCAACCAAAGGAACTCGGCCAAGCCATCATCTCAGTCACATTGATGCGGGCAGTATGCTGATTTAAGGCCTGTAGCATGAGTTCATAGCCTGGCACAATAAATCCACCCACGTGCCTTCCCTGCGCATCCAAAGCATCGAGCGTGACGGCTGTACCCGCATCCACGACCAGCACGGCCCCCAGACCTAAATGATGGGCAGCCAGCATAGCCATCCAGCGATCCACGCCCAAACGATCCGGTTCCCGATAGGCATTAGTCACCCCAGCGCAATAGGCTTCGCTACGCGCAAATTCAGGCTTAATACCCCAACAATTTAAGCAAGACTCGTGCAGCCATGCTTCATCCGCAGGACTTCGTACACTACTAACCCATACGCGCTGGACATGGCTCAGTGCTCTAAGGGCATCAGGCCAGTGTCTCTCCTGTAAACGGGCAGCCTGCGCCACTTGCCCCTGATCAAGTTCGTCTGATGTCAGCCATTTCAGGCGGGTATTACCCCAGTCCATGAGTAGGATCGACACGAACCGAGACCTCCCCACTGTTGACTTTATGGACAACGCCTGATGACTCTAGTAACAAGCTGCCATCCTCCGCGACACCGCGCCCCCAGCCCCGTAGCTCTCGCCCGCCCTGGTAGGCAACCAAGGGGAGGCCATTAAGTGCATCGCGCGCCAGAAACTCTGACCTGAATGCCGAAAACCCCTCCAGGGCAAAGCGTGTTGCTACCTTAGCCAGAGCCATGACCAAGGCAATGGTCAGATCAAAACGGGAAATTTGTCCCCACGCTGCCACGCTGGTCACCAACTGATCTTCAACCCCCTCACCCTCTGGAAAGCCGTGATGATTCACGCCTAAGCCTATAACGACATCGCAGGGGCCCGAGGCATCTCCCGCCAGTTCAATCAGAATGCCACCTAACTTATGCGAGCTGACAACTAAATCATTAGGCCACTTCAACATAACAGGCTGCCCTATGATGGGCTCTAAAGCCTGAGCAACACCTACTCCCACCGCCAAACTTAGCCCAGCCAACCCAGCGGCTGCAAATTCGAAACGCCAGCCCAGGCTGCCATAAAAATTGCGTGCCCGTGGGGATACCCAGCTACGTCCTCGGCGACCTCGACCTGCCAGCTGTTGCTCCGCAATAACCACATAGCCATGCCCCCTATTTTGTGCAAAGGCATCCAAAACATCGCGGTTAGTGGAATCGGTAGAAAAACGCAGATCCACGAGCAGGTCAGTTGAGCTTAAAGCTGCTTGAAGCTGCTCATGATGTAATAGCTCGAGGGGCGTCTCCAGACGATAGCCACGACCCGTCAGGCTCTCAATCGGATAACCTTGCTGGCGCAGTTGTTGTACCTGTTTCCATATGGCCGCACGACTCATACCCAGCGACTCACCGAGACTTTCTCCTGACAAAGGCTCGCCTGCTGCCAGCAAATGCAGTAAGGGCAATTCTTTGAGACTCACCGGGCTGTATCCTTAATGGTTGCCACAGCCACCCACTCGCCATGCTCAACCCGATAGATAGTCACTGCACCATGGTCCAAATCACCATTAGCATCAAAACTAATGCTTCCTGTTACCCCTGAAAAATCATGTGTTTTGGCTAGCTCAGGCATAAATTTTGCGGGCACGGTAGAGTTAGCACGACGCATGGCATCCACCAAGACTTGAACAGCATCATAGGCATACGGTGCATAGTTCTGAATTTTTCCGTAGCGTTTTTCGAATGCCTGACGAAACGCCTCACCACGGGGCATAGAGGGCAAAGGCACCCCTGGCTTGGAAGCCACTTGACCTTCAGCATGCTCTCCCGCCAGATGAATAAACTCAGGGGTTCGCATGCCATCCCCTCCCATCAGCTTCTGGGTTAATCCCAGTCTAGCCATTTGCTGCGCCATGGGAGCAGCCTGACCATACATGCCACCAAAGAAAATCAAATCCGGATGCACGCCACCGATTTGAGTCAGAATGGCGGTAAAATCATTGGACTTATCATCGGTATACTGACGGTCAACAATCTGCGCACCCGCAGCCTGTGCCGCTTTGCTAAATTCATCAGCCAGTCCTTGCCCATAGGCTGTGCGATCATCAATGATCGCAATACGATGGGCTTGCAACCCCGCCACCGCATAATGTCCTAAAGCAGCGCCTTGCTGAGCATCATTAGCCATCAGACGAAAAGCCGTCTTATAACCCTGGTGCGTATAACGGACTGCTGTTGCTGATGGCGAGAGCTGAGGCACACCTGCAGCGGCATAAATTCTTGAAGCGGGTATCGTCGTCCCTGAATTGAGATGCCCGATGACGGCAGTCACTCCCTCATCCACAAACTTCTGAGCCACCTGCGTGGCTACACGCGGATCGGCTTGATCATCCTGAGAATCCAGACTGAGCGTAAGTTGGTTACCTGCAATCACATAATGATGAGCATTAACCTCATCAATGGCCATGCGTACACCATTCTCATTATCTTTTCCGATAGCAGCCTGCTGCCCTGTCAAGGGCGATGCCTGCCCTATCAGCACGCTTCCCACCGGCTTATCCGCAGAAGGATGACATCCCACCAGCACCAGCGTTACCAACGCACCCATCATTTTTTTTTGCATAAAAATCATCCGCCCGCATCAAGTCTTGATTATGACTAAGGATGCAGGTCCTGCAAACGACTGAATAGGGGTTGTAAGGGATTTTTGTTTAAAACAGAAAAAAGAGACGTAAAAAAGGGCGGTTGCCCGCCCTGTTTATCAGATATGCCAGTATCCTACCAACACACTGTTTCGCTTCCCTGCCCTCATCCTTAAGTTCTTCGCCTTCCCGGCGATGCTTAAACCTTTCCTGGCAATATTCCTTATTACCGTAGTCAGCTCCTTGCCGACCTGTGCAGACTAACAGATTCTTCTACACACGCAAGCTCACCACTTTCAACCTTGACCCAGGCATTTTTCTTGAACAAAAAATATATGTCATTCAAAAACATTAACTTATAAATATAACTTGGGTAACACAGCGCATTAATTACCCTGTTTTTCGTCAATTGCTTACACGCATGTAATCTAATGCTTACACGACAACCAGGAAAGTTTGTCATTTTTTGGAACCTGGATTCGCTGCACTTTGACCAAAGCATCTATATTATGACTGACCTTGTTGAGAACTTGCTTATGGATCATGCTTATCTGCGTAGCTTGGGTCTGCTGGCTCTGTGTCTTGCAGCCTGTGAATCACGCCAGCCCCAAATGGAATTGAGCATCAATCAGCATACCCTGACCGTAGAAATTGCAGATTCTGCAGAAGGCTATATCCAGGGGCTGCGACACCGCAGCAGCCTACCTGAAAACCATGGATTATGGTTGATCCTCAAAGGCAGTAGCGCATTCTGTGTAGGTATGCGGGATACGCCACTGCCTCTGACAGCAGCATTTATGGATGACAACAACGTCATCGTGGAACTGGTGGATTTACAACCCAACGACACCGAACCTACCTGCGCCCATGAAGCCGTTCATAGCGTACTGGAAATGTCCCGAGGGTGGTTTACGCAACATCAGGTCGTTATTGGTGCCAGGGTTCGACGATCATCAGCAGCAAACCAACCCTGAGCTCGTATGCGCTCACTGATGAAATCGATAAACAAACGCGTCACCGATGGCAGATGCTGACGCGAGGGATACATGGCATAAAGCCCACCATCACAAGCAAATACATCTTCAAGTACGGGTATTAAAGCACCGCTACTTACCTCTCGGTCACAAAGAAAGGGGGGCACTAGTGCTAACCCCAATCCTGCCACGGCGCCATGTACACACAAGCTCAAGGTGCTCACTGACAAACGCCCGTGCACGATCAATTGTGAAGTTTGGCCGGTCTTTCTATTGACCATACGGAAACGATTCTCCCCACTTTCTCGAAAGAGCAAAACCTCATGCTGAGCAAGATCTTCAAGAGTCTCAGGTCGCCCCTGCCTGATCAGGTATTCAGGGCTGGCAAACCAATGTCGATTCATGGCTCCCAACTTACGCCCGACCAGACTGGAATCTGCAAATTCACCGATACGCAGGCCTAGATCAAAACCTTCTTCTACTAAATTCACCAACCGCGCTGATAAATCTACTTCCATCGTCACTCGTGGGTGCAACAACATAAATTCAGCCACCAGAGGCCCCATAAACCAAAGACCCAATTCCACCGGCATGGTCACCCTGAGATGTCCCTGCGGAACTTCCTGCCGCTCGCGGACCTCAGCTTCAGCTTCCGATAATTCTGCAAAAATGCTCTCTAGGTGCAGATGCAGCGACCGCCCTGCATCGCTCAAATGGATACGACGAGTCGTTCGCATCAACAGTCGCACGCCTAGATCTTCTTCAAGGCGCCCCAACGCCCGACTGATCGAGGACTTGGGTCGCCCCAGTCGAGCCGCCGCCGCTGTAAGACTACCATCCTCGACAACACGAAAAAATACCTCAGCATCACGCAAGTCCATTGTTATTCCTAGAGCAACAGTAAATACAAATAGTATAGACTAATAATTTGAACGCAACAAAACTATGATGAGTGCATAGTTTGAAGAGGAGAGCTACATCATGCTGCAACACCGACCCGCTGATACTCGAGGCCATGTCAAGTTTGGATGGCTGGATACCTGGCATACCTTTTCCTTTGGATCGTATCATGACCCTCGCCATATGGGACATTCCGTGCTGCGCGTCATCAACGATGACCGTGTGCGCGCACACAGCGGCTTTGATACGCATGGCCATCGTAATATGGAAATTTTAACCTGTATGTTGCAGGGTACGCTGACCCACCGCGATAGCATGGGGCATCACCGCACCTTACAAAATGGTGAGTGGCAGCTGTTAAGCGCTGGACAAGGCATAACCCACAGTGAAATGAATGATGGTGATACGGATGTTCATTTGCTGCAAATATGGCTGCATCCGCAACAGGATGAAACTGAACCCTATTACCAACAAAAGACTTTTGACCTAAAACCAGGCTTAACCCTGATCGCCTCCCCGGATGCACGCGATGGCAGCTTCCGCATCAGACAGAATGTCTGTGTTTGGCAAGGCCGTACTTCTATCGGCACCCTGGTGTTGCCGTCATCCGGTGATCGACTGGGCTGGCTGCATGTGATCAAGGGTGAGCTTAGCACCCAGGGAATCAGCCTGAAACCCGGTGACGGGTTAGCTCTCACACACGAGCAAAATCTAAGCCTGGATGTTTCCCAAGACGCAGAATTTATATTTTTTGACTTACCTTAAGCATTGCTTCTACCCCACAACACAATGAGAGACTATGTCATGAACAGCTTAGATCAACGCACACAAAATCAACTCTTTGTTGAAGCCAGGACACATCATGGCTTTACCAGCCAGCCCTTGCCCGAAGGCACCCTGCAAGCCCTGTACAACCTAACCCGTTGGGCTCCGACAGCTTTCAATGCCAGCCCAGCACGTTTTGTATTTGTACAAAGTGCCCCCGCTAAAGAAAAGCTCACTCAAGCGCTTTCAGAAGGCAATATTCCTCAAACCTTGCAAGCTCCGTTGACGGTTATTGTGGCTACCGACAAAAAATTCTATGACCACCTTCCCACCCTTTTTCCAGCCTTTGACGCGCGTCCCTTGTATGCCAACAACCCTGCTATAGCCGAACGCGGTGGACTTCAAAACGGATCCATGCAAGCGGCCTATCTGATCATGGCAGCACGTACACTGGGCTTGGACTGCGGACCTATGACAGGTTTCAACCCTGCCAAACTCGATGAACTCTTTTTCCCCGAGGGACAGTGGACTTCCAATATCCTGATCAACATAGGTTATGGCGACACACAAAAACTCTATCCCCGCGGCCCGCGCCTGAGCTTTGAACAAGCCTGCAGCATCCTTTAACCCCAACACTGGAGAATTACCATGTTCGATACCTTGATTGAAAAACTGTTACAACAACCTGCTCTGGCAACGCTAGCTTCCTTAGCCAGTCGCTTACTCATTGCCACCATCTTTATTCTGGCTGGATTCAGTAAAATCACTGGTTATGCCGGCACAGTCGGCTACATGCAAGCCATGGGTGTGCCCGGCGCCTTGGCTCCTTTAGCCATCCTGGTAGAACTTGGTGGTGGACTAGCTTTACTGTTCGGCCTGTGGACCCGCAGTGTTGCTGCCGTTCTGGCAGGATTCTGCGTGATCACAGCCTTCATTTTTCACCATAACCTGGCGGACCAGACCACCATGATCATGTTTATGAAAAACCTGGCCATGACTGGCGGGCTGTTACAACTGGTGATTTATGGTGGAGGTGTGGCCAGCCTGACTAAAAGTCAATCACCTCGATAAGTGCTATCAGCAACGGCGGGGCTTAGCCCCGCCCGTCAGCTGCCCATCGGTTCTTACCTAAGGTCCATTGACGAATTGCAACATCGGTCTACCATGGGGTGATCAAGATCATCCTGAGTATAAGGGAGCTCCATGTTCATGGCCGATCAGAAAAACCGATTTTCAGCTACGACACCCGGCAAGCGTTTTATGAAACTTGCCGGTATGTCAGCCTCCATCGCCAGTAATTTTGCCAAAGACAAAGTCAAACGCATGGTCGGCGTCCAGGCTGATGAGGAGCAGAGGTTACGCGAACGTCAGGAACTTTATATTGAAGTTGGCCGTCAGCTGGCTACGACTTTGGGTGAGATGAAAGGCGCTGTCATGAAAGTGGGGCAAATCGCCTCACAGTTTAAAGATATATTTCCTAAAGAGATCGCTGACGCACTGGCAACTTTGCAAAAAGAGTCTCCCCCGATGCCCTTTGCGCTGATTGAAGCTCAGATCGTCAAGGAACTAGGTCAGCCTATAGACCAATTATTTGCTGAATTTCACACTGAACCGTTTGCTGCGGCCTCTATCGGCCAGGTTCATCGCGCACGCACCCATGACGGTCATGACGTCGTGGTCAAGGTTCAATACCCTGGCGTCGATGCCTGTGTCGAATCAGACCTGAAACATCTCCGTATGGCACTTAAAATGGCAGGTCTGTTGCGCATAGACAAAGCCATTATCGATGCCGTTTTCGATGAAATCCGGCGCTCCCTGCGCGATGAGCTGGACTACACCACGGAAGCTGCCAATGTCCGCATGTTCGCTGAATTTCACCGCAATGACCCTAAAATCATAGTGCCTTGTGTACACGAGCATCTATCAACCCAACGCATACTTACTCTCGATTTTGAACCCGGGGATCATGTTAGCCAGATGGGTCTCTATCCTCAGACCATGATTAATGAGCTGGGGCATCGCCTTTTTCACGCCATCGGCTCGCAGATCTACAGCTTACATGCCGTACATTGTGACCCCCACCCAGGTAATTTTGCATTCCGGCCTGATGGCACCCTGATCATTTATGACTATGGTTGCGTGAAAAAAATCAAACCAGAAATCGTTGAAGCGGTCAGGCAAACCACGCTGGCGGCTCTCCACCGTGATTACCATGATATGGATAAGGCGATGATTGCCATGGGCGTACGCAACATCGATCATCAACCCAGCCTGCAAGGCGACTTCTATGCCCCCTGGTCACAACTGATCATGCAGGGGTTTTCGGCCCTACCCTATGATTTTGCCCATGCACGTCTGCATGAAGATGTCATGGCACAACTCAAACGCAACCTCCCTTACTGGAAGTCCTTTCAACCCTCACCCGATACCATGCTGGTACAACGCGCTATCGGTGGCCATTACTGGACCATGAAACAGATGGGGGTTGTCGCCGCTTTTCGTGAAGACCTGCAAGCCATCATCGGTGAGCCTGTTTAATATCCTCATCACCTTAAGTCGTCGGTCCTGAAGAATAAATATACCCTTGTTTTTAATAGATTTATTGGTGTTTTTTGTGGCAATCTTCCTTTGATTTTGATTTAATATTCATTACTTTCTGGGAGTTTTTGAGGTTCTAAGGCCATG